>JAHDYP010000025.1 GCA_023383055.1 Verrucomicrobiota bacterium
ACGACGTTGCCGACCTCGCGAATCCGCTTCAGATCGCGGCATTCTCGTTTCCGCTGCCGGCCACGGCCAATGGCAACGGGGTTGGGGCGGTGGATTTTGGCCCTGGCTGGCTGGTGGCGTTGGAGACGCAGAACGGCGTGCTCGGCATTAAGATTGAGGAATTGACGACGCCGGTTCCGCCGTCGATTGGCACCCAGCCGATCGCGCAAGACGTGTTGGAAGGCGCCGGAGTCGGTTTCAGTGTGGGGGCGACCGGCAGCAAGCCGCTGGAGTATCAGTGGTTCCGGAATGATGAACCCATTGCCGAGGCCACCAATGCGACCTACCACATCGCGGGAGTGACGCCGGCCGACGCCGGCACTTACAAGGTCACCGTGAGCAATGCGGTCGATGTCGTTACCAGCGACGCGGTGACACTGGGAGTGCGCGCGCTGGTGAAATCCGGCCGCCTGGTGCGGCTTTGGAGCAAAGGCATTGGCGACTACGCCTGGCTGGCGAATGACAACGCGCATCGCGGCATGGCCTTCAATCCGGTGAGCGGCAACGTGCTCGTGGTCAGCCGGACGCTCGGCGCCACCAACGTTTACGTGCTGGACGGCGAAACCGGGGCGGAGAAACACCGGCTGCGCAGCACCGATGCCAGCGACGCGAACTTCATCTTCGGCGGGTTGTTTCCGTTGAACATGATCGCGGTCGCCGATGACGGGGCGGTGTACGCCTGCTGTTTGACGCTGAGCGGCACCGACACGACGATCTATCGTTGGGCCGATGACCAGCCCGATACCATTCCCGCACTGGCCTTCGGACCCGGCGACAGCGGCCTGGTTCGCACGGGCGACACCATTCAAGCCCGGGGATCGGGCGCGGAGACGCAGCTGATTCTGGCCTCGCGCAACGGCAAGACGGTGGCCGTTTTTACGACGACCGACGGAGCCACCTTCAATCCCACCGTGGTGACGACGGCGGAAGCGGCGGACGGTAATTTCGGACTGGGCGTGGCGTTCGGCGGCGACGACACGTTTTGGGGCAACGCGACCGGCACGAACAACCCGCTCACGCAAGTCGCGTTCAATCTCTCGGCGGGGACGGGTAACGTGCGACAGCGTTATGCCGAAGATCTGTTTCCCAGTTACATCAGCGCCATCGGCGTGCTGCCGGGGAAATCGCTGCTGGCCGGCCTGGCGCTGGACACGCCGGACAACGTTCATCTCTACGACCTCAGCGACCCCGATGTGCCGGTGTTGGTTCACCAGGAACTGCTGCCCTCGGACAATCCGAACCCCAACGGGACCGGCGCGATCGATTTCGGCGACAACCGGCTCTACGTGCTGGATTCGAACAACGGCATTGTGGCCTTTGAACTTCGGGAAGGCGCGCCCGTGGCCGATCCGGCGGTGCTGGGCCTGCCCGCGGTGGCCGATGGCGCGCTGACCTTTTCGCTCAGCGGGACGGTTGGCGCCGTCTACACGCTGCGGCGCAGCGCGGATCTGGCCGATTGGACCGACGTGGGCAGTTACCCCATCCCCGCGGGAGGCACGACCAACGTTGTGGAACTATTGACCGGGCAGGCCGGTTTCTACCGGGCCGTGGCGCCGTGACCCGGTCCGTGACGGCGCCATCACCCGTTTGGGGCGGAGGGTTGAGTTTGACGAGGCGGCTGACCAGAAACGCCGGCGCGGGCGTCGGGGCGTTTACGCTCATCGAGTTGCTCGTGGTGATTGCGATCATCGCGATTCTGGCGGGCATGCTCCTGCCGGCGCTGAGCAAGGCCAAGGCGAAGGCGCAGGGCATCGGCTGCCTGAACAACCTCCGGCAGTTGACCCTGTGCTGGACGATGTACCTCGATGACTTCGACGGTCGGCTTCCCCCCAACGAAGCCAGCGGCGAGATCAGTCTCAAGGGATCGTGGATCGAGGGGGATGCCAAAACCGACCGTACCACGACGAATATCCAGAACGGAGTGCTTTACAGCTACAATCAATCCGTCGCCATCTACCGATGCCCGGCCGATCGTTCGCGCGTGACCCGATTCGCGGAACTCCCGCGCACCCGGAGCATTTCGATGGGCACCGGGTTGGCGCATCGCAACCCGGAGTTGATTCCCCGGCCGGTCTACCGCTACGCGGAGATCATCGATCCTGGACCGGCGCGGGCGTCGGTTTTTCTGGATGAGGACGAATGGAGCATTCAGAACGGTGCCCTGGGGATACTCCCGCCGGATGTGGCGGCACATTACTACTGGAACCTGCCGGCCAGCCGGCACAACAACGGCGGGGTGCTCTCCTTTGGCGACGGCCACGCCGAGTTGTGGCGCTGGGTGGAGCCGCACATCGCGCAGGGTTCGTTGCGGATCAAGGCGTCCTACCAGGCCAACCCCGGCAGTTACACGGTGAGCGTGCCCACTGTGGCCACGGATCGGGATTTGCGGCGCATCCGCGAAACGGTGCCGCCCCGGCAACGCTGACCGTTGCCTGCCGTTGCGTCATCACGCCGCTCGCGATAAGGCGATAAACGGGCGCAACAAACTGGTTGACCTTGACGGGTTGGGGGGGCAGAATCCGCGTCAATCTCCATCGACCCCATAGCGGCTGAATTGGCCCGAATAACCGGATATGATCATGAAACCGAATCCACTCAGCATTTACGCACTTCTTGTGGGCCTGGCACTGGCCGCAAACGCCCAGCCGATCACGGATTTCGAAGCCAACGCCCCCGGCGATGAGGTGGCCTTTCGGAACCCCAGTTTCTCGGGCAGCACGGCCGGCAACATCGAAGCCGGCACCAGCTTTGCCAGGGTCACGGATGCGTTCCCGGCCGGTGACGGCCTTGGGGACCAGGTCTATCAGATCAGCTATAACCTCACGACCCCGGCAGGTTGGGTTCGCCTGACAACCTTTAACGCGGCCAATGTCCCCAATCCAACCGTCGATCTGGCGCTGGGGTTGAGCTTTGACATATACACCGACCGTCAGCTTTATCTGACGCTGGGTCTGCGGGAAACGGGAACCACGGCCGACATCGGGGCCAACGGCGGCAGCACGGGCGGGATTGAATGGGTGGGCGGCTTAGCCAACGAAGCTCTTTCACCGCCCTTGGGGCAGCTTGTTGAGGCTGGAGCCTGGACGACTCTGACTTATTGGTTCCCCGATGGACCGGTCAAGGCTTTCGCGGGAGCCACGGCGGACGGGGATCTGACCTCCGCGACGGGCAAGGGCGTGCTTGAGCACTTGGCATTGATCGCGCCGGACATTGCCGGTGACGAGCTGGGTGTATACAACATTTACCTGGACAACCTGGTCGTGATTCCCGAGCCGTCGTCGCTGGTGTTGGCCGGGTTGGGATTGGCCGCGCTGGCGGCGCTTCGTCTGCGGAGGCGTTGAACTTACCGTCGAGACGCTCCCTCACGCGGGTTAGAGACGCGAAATCCGAGTTTGTGCCCTGTCAAAAGCGGCTCCGCTCACGGTGATTCAGGAGGCAGTCCGACTCGCAGTCGATAGAACAGAGGGCCGCTCACCATCTCGGTGTCGGTGATGGCGGCCTTGAGCTGGCCAATTCCCACGGGCGCCAAGTCGGTGAGTGCGGTCCAGGCGGTGGAGGTTAATTCGCCACGACGTTCCAGCAGATAGACCCGCCCGGCATGGAAGGGAGAAAAAACCACCTGGCGCACGCCGGGTGAGGGTGAGTCGATCCGTAATTCGAGGAGTGACGAGGGGTCTTCAGGGTTGGTGCCGCACACAAACTCGGCGTGGTTTGAGTAACCGTCGCCGTCAGGATCCAGTCGGCCGTCCATCCTGGCGCCGAAGTAGAATTCAGTCCACCAATCGGGAGTGGCGCCGGATGGCGGAGGATCCTGGTTGGGGGCGTACACGAAACGAACGGCATCGGCCAGGACGATCCGGCTCGATTCGCCGGTGTTATTGAGCAACTGTACCGAACCGTTGGAGCCGACGCCGAACGAGCGATTGGCGGCGATCAGATGCCAGGTGCCGCCGCCGGTGGTCTGGTCCATCGGGACAGTGAGAGTGCCGTCGCGGTCACTGATGAGAAAAGGTGCGAGGGTGGAGCGATTGCCTCCTTGCGGGTGCCAGGCGTAGATGTCGTAGCGGCCGGCGGTGGTGAGGTTGGGTCGGAACGTGGCGGTGGCGGTGGGGATGCCTGAAACGGTCCAGGCGTATTGATAGTTCGTGCGGTACTTGTCGGTGGCACTGGTTCCGAGCGACCAACTGCCCGTGTAACTGGCGAGCGGATTGTCGAGGATCAATTCGCCCGCGGTTCGAAACGCCTGCCGCGGCGAGCGGTAAGGTCGACCGGAAACCTCGGCCATCAGTCTGTAGAAGTATTGCGTATCTGGATCGAGCCCGGACAGCAGGCGGTGATGTCCGGTCTCAGGGGCAAGTGCGGGGGTGGCGAGCCCCAGGTCGGACGTCGGGCCGAATTCAATCCATGAAACCGCGGGTTCCCGGGTGGTCCATTGCAGGATCGCGCTGGTTCTGCCGGCGGCCAGGCGGAGGTCGTGGAACAGCTCGATTCCGTTGGGGAACAGCAATTCGAGGTCAACGAACGACACCTCGCCCGGCAGGATATCGACGGCCGCCGACCCGGGTTCGAAGCCGTTCAGGCTGGCGGTCAGGAGGTAGGATCCTGGTGGCAAATCGACTGCGCCATAGAATCCGGTTCCATCCGAACGGAGCATCCGCATCCTGGGCCCGGTAACCTCGATCACAACACCGTCCAGGCCCTCGCCCGTTCCGGATTCGGTCACGTAACCAGCGAGGTGCCCGGTCGCGGGTGCGGATTTCCACGGCATGAGCGGCGGGTTGACCGGGGTGGGGAAGATTGGGGTGGGTTGAGGGTCGAAGCTCGATGGCTGGGTCAGCGCGTCCAGGAAGGTCGATCGGGGAAGACCGTCGTTGCTGGTGGCGGCGTAGCTGTAGGCACAGAGCCCGTCCGCGGCGTTGCCGGTTGGACTGGGGTCGCGAGTGGACCGGAATTGCAGGATCGAATTGGCGATGGAGTTGATAAAGACGCCGGTGCCGAGCGCCACGTGCCGTTGGTAGCGATGGTCTTTGGCGAACTGGCTCCAGTTGGCCCAATCCCATGGATGGGTGGATTGTCGGAAATAGGCCATCGGGATGTTCAGATCCAGGATGCCTTCCTCCATCCAGGCGCGCCAATCCTGCAACACATGACTGTAGGCGGCGGAGCCGGGCCACTGGGCATCGGTCGTGATCCCGGGGGCCCAGGTGATGGTCGCGGCGGAAATTTTGATCGGAGGTTTTCGGGCGATGGCATTGAGATAGATCTTGCGCACCAGCTCGGTGACCTGGTCGCGCCGGAATTGTTGCCACTGCGCGTCGGTGGCCGAGGGGGTGTCGACCCGGCCATGCCGGGTGCGGAACCGGTCGAGACTGACCGGGTGATAGCCCCAGTCCTTGCCGGCGTAGCGGATGTAGTCCAGGTGCAGTCCGTCGATGTCATACCGGCTGACGAGGTCTAGGGCGACGTTGAAGGTGTGCCGCTGGACACTCGGATGCCCGGGATCAAAGCCGTAATTGGAACCGTCCCAGGTCGCTCCGGTGCTGGAGCGAGTCACCCATTCGGGGTGCAGCCGATAGGGGTGGTCTGGCTGGGGAGGCAGGGCGGATTCCTGATTCCAGATGTTGTAGGTGACAATCCAGGCGTGGACCTCGAGCCGCGGACCGGTTCCGGTGTCGTGCGCCTTGAGAATCAGGTCGGCGAGCGGATCGTAGTCCGGCGGTGAAATATCCGCCGCTTTCGGTTCAAAGAGGCTGTGATAATAGGCGTCGCCGCGTTTACGCACCTCCACGATCAGGGCGTTGAAATGTCCGGCACGGGCGTCGGCGACCAACCGGCTGACTTCGGCGCTGTTGCGCAGGCCGGGGTTGAACGTATCCACCCAGAGCGCCCGCAACTCATCCGCCCGTGCGCCACCGGTTTGCGGCAGACAGCAGGCCGCCAGCAGAACGATGGGGACCCAACGCCTGACGTTGCCTGACCCGGGCCCGTTCATGCCGGCTGACGGGGTGCTGCCATGGAGTCAGAGTGCCTGCTGAAGGCGAGTCAGGTCAACAGCGGGGCCACAATCACCTCGACCCCGGCCGCCCGGATGGCTTCCACGAGATCCGCCGGTGCGGCGGAGTCGGTCACCACCGCGTCGATCGGCTCGAGGGTGGAAAGCGGCGTGACCGAGCGCCGGCCGAACTTGGTGTGGTCGAGGCAGACAATGATCCTTTGCGCCCCCGCCATCATGGTCCGCTGGATCTCGATCAAGAGTCCGTGAGAGTTCGTGAGCCCCTCCAGGGTGATGCCGCCAGCGCTCATGATCGCCACGTCGGCGTGGATTTTGGAAAAGGTCTCGACGGCGAGCGGGCCCACCAAAACGCCAAGGCGCGGGTAGATCACGCCGCCGGACAAGACGACCTCGAGCCGGTTGGCCGAAGCGAACAGGTTGGCCACGGGCAGCGAATTGGTCACGATCTGGGGAAGCTTCGGTTCAAGGTAGCGCGCCACGTGATAGACCGTGGTTCCGGCGTCCAGGATCAGGCTTTGGTTCGGCTTGATGAGGTCAGCGCAGGCGCGGCCAATCGCTTCTTTCTCGGCCAGTTGATGCGTGTCGCGCGCCGTGAAGGTAAATTCTTCGGATGGCGGGTTGAGCAGACGCGCGCCACCATGGGTCCGGCGGAGGGTCCCTTTGGTTTCGAGGAGCGTGAGATCGCGGCGGACGGTCGAAGTGGAGGCATCGACCAGTTCGGAAAGTTCGTCGAGGGAAGCGAACTCGACTTTCTGGAGGTATTCGGCGATGCGGATTTGGCGTTCCTCGGCCTGCATAAGCGGCGCGATTCTGATAGATTGTGATAGAACTTGCAATAATTTAGTTGACTTCTTTTCGTTTGTTGAGAGTGTATGCGCGTCTTTCGAGCTCACATATGGCTGCTCCCGCACAAAATTTGCATCGGGCGGTTGTCGAACACCTGGTTCGACAGGCGGTTTATCAGCGGTTGGGCAGGCCGCTTCCCGGGTCGGCGAACGCGCCTAATCCGTTGCTGGTCAATGTTTCAGCGCGGCATTGTCATCTGACACCGGAGGCGGTGGAGACCTTGTTTGGCAAGGGTCATACGCTGACGCCGTTCAAGTGGCTTTATCAGGAGGGGCAGTTTGCCGCCAAAGAGACGGTGACATTGATTGGTCCGCGCAGCCGGGTGATATCGAATCTGCGGATACTTGGGCCGTGTCGGACCCTGAACCAGGTGGAGTTGGCATATACGGACGCGATTGCGCTGGGGTTTGACATTCCGCTGCGGATATCGGGGAACATTGACGGGACGCCGGGGTGCATGTTGATGGGGCCGGCGGGATTCTTCGAGATGCCGCAGGGGGTGATTCGGGCGTTGCGCCATGTGCATATGCATCCGGACGACGCCGGGTTTTACGGAGTGAAGGGTGGCGACGAGATGAAATTGCGGATTGCGGGGCCGTGCGGGGTGACGTTTGACCGGATGCTGGTGCGGGTGGATCCGAGTTTCAAGCTCGAGGTGCATATCGACACGGACGAGGGGAACGCGTGCAACCTGCAACCGAACACCAGTTGTGAATTGACGAAGTAATCGCGAGCGAACGGCGGAATTCAATAACCTCAAATCGAGCAAACAAATGAGCGAAGCATTAGGCATGATAGAGACCCGTGGTTACGTGGGCAGCGTGGAGGCCAGCGATGCCATGGTGAAGGCGGCCAACGTGACCCTGGTCAAGACCATCCCGATCGGGGGCGGCATGATCACGGTGATGGCGCGGGGTGACGTGGGCAGTGTGAAGGCCGCGGTGGACGCGGGTTCGAAGGCGGCGAGCCGGGTGGGTGAACTGATCAGTTCGCACATTATTGCGCGGCCGCATGACGATCTGTTGCGGGCGTTTCTGGGCGAGAGCGCGAAGCCGGCGGCGAAGTAGAACGATTCAGCGAATCTCAACACAACACAGGTATGGTCCAACAAGCGATCGGCATGATTGAAACGCGGGGTCTTTGCGCCCTGCTCGAGGCGAGCGACGCCGCATTGAAGGCGGCCAATGTCACCCTCGCCGGCTGGGAGAAGATCGGCAGCGGGTATGTCACGGCGTTTTTCCGGGGGGACGTGGCCGCGGTCAAGGCCGCCACGGACGCCGGGGCGGCGGCGGCGGCACAGGTGGGGCAGGTGATCAGCGTGCAGGTGATTCCCCGGCCGCACGAAGGGTTGTCCGGTCTGGGCAAGTGGCTGCAATGAACTCAGGCGGAACCTCGGAACGCGGAGCCTGGTAAGCGCGCGGGCGTGGACCTGAGCGCGTTTCGAAATCCGAAGCCAACTCGAGTGAAGATTCTGGTCGCCAATTTGGGGTCGACGTCGCTGAAGTACCGTCTTTTCGATCTGGCGGACGGACAGGAGCGCCTGCTGGCCAAGGGCGGCTTCGAGCGGGTAACGGACTATGCGCGGGCGATCGGGGATTGCCTGGCACAGCTCAAGGAGAACGGGGCGATCCAGGGCGAGGACGAACTCGCCGCGGTGGGTTTCAAGACGGTGATGGCGCGCGGGGTCAACGGTTGCGTGCGGCTCAATGAATCCGTCGTGCGCGCCATGGAGGAATACAACCACATCGCGCCCGCCCACAACCCGCCCTACATCGCCGGGATCCGTATGTTCGCGGAACGGATGCCGGGGACGCCGTTGGTCGGGTTGTTCGAGACCGCGTTTTATCAGTGGGCATCGGAGGCGTCCTGCCGGTATGCGGTGCCTGAAGCCTGGCACGCGCTGGGGATTCGCCGGTGGGGATTTCACGGGGCGAGCCACAAGTTCATCGCGGAGCGTTCGGCCGAGCTGCTCGGGCGTCCGGAGGTCGCCGCCCGGGTGCGGGATTTGTATGTGGGCGGTCCAGGTGCGGCGGTGGCGGACCCGCCGTTGCGGGTGATTTCGTGTCACCTTGGGGGGAGTTCCTCGATTACCGGCATCCGGAACGGGATCGCGTTGGGCAACAGCCTGGGGATGAGCCCGCAATCGGGTTTGCCGCACAACAACCGGGTGGGCGACCTGGATGCGTTTGCGCTGCCTTTCCTGATGCGTTCGGCCGGGGTCAGCCTCGACGAAGCCGAACGGATCCTGTGCCGCGAGTCCGGCTTGAAAGGGTTGTCCGGGATTTCGAACGACGTGCGCGATCTGGTGGGGCAGGCGGCGGAAGGAAACGGCCGCGCGCAATTGGCACTCGAGGTTTACGTGCATCAGATCCGGCATTGGATTGGGGCGTATTATCTCGAATTGAACGGTCTCGACGCTTTGGTATTCACGGCGGGGATAGGCGAAAACCAGTGGCGGATCCGGCAGGCCGTCTGCGAAGGGCTGGATCAACTGGGCATCCGCCTCGACGCCGCGCTCAACGAACGGCAGCGAGCCACGGAAGGAGCGATTGGGGCCGCGGGCGCGCCGGTCCGGATCCTGGTGATCCCGACGAACGAAGAACTGGTGGTGGCGCGCGAAGTGAAGCGCCACCTGGAGAACAACCCGAATCATCATACAACCTCAAACCTGAAATAACACTATGGCTCAGCAAGCAATTGGCATGATCGAAACGCGCGGCCTGGTCGCCCTCGTCGAGGGGACCGACGCCATGCTCAAGGCCGCCAACGTCGAGTTGGTGGGGCCGATGACCCTGGGCGCCAACGCCCTGGCCCCGGGGGTGGTGGGGGGCGTGGTCGGGGCGGGCACCGCCACCAGCGACGCCGGCGCGCAGGCGATCAAGGCGATCAAAGGCGATCTCGTGAGCGTGCACGTGATCGCGCGGCCGCATGGCGACATCGATGCCGTGCTGCCGAAGAAGAAATAGGCCTGTCATGTTCCTCGCCCGTGTCGAAGGGTCGGTGGTTTCGACCAAGAAGGACGCGTCGATGAGCGGCCGGAAGCTGCTGTTGTTGCGGCCGCAGCTGGTCGACGACAAAGATCCCACCACGTTCCGCGGTGGCGCGAACACCATTGTGGCGGTGGACAGCGTGGGCGCGGGTTTGGGGGAGATGGTGTTGTTTTGCCAGGGGAGTTCCGCGCGCCTGGCGCCGAATCTCAAGGATGCGCCGGTGGACGCCGTGGTGATTGGAATTGTGGACACGGTGGATGTTCTCGGGCGCCAGATTTACACGAGCCAGTCATGAATGCCGCGATAAACGAAAGCCTGATCCGCGACGTGGTCGAAGAAGTCCTGGGCCGCCTGGGGGGCGCGAGCCTGGCTGCGGGGAATCCGACACCGGCCCAAGCCGCTCCATCTGGGGGTGGTCCGGAGGGGATGCCCGCGGCCTCCGGGGGCGCGCGGGGACGCTTCGGAGTGTTTCAGGATGCGAGCGAGGCGTGTGTGGCGGCGCAGGAGGCCTTTGAGCAACTGTCGGAGAAGGGGGTCGCGGGTCGCAACAAGGTCATTCAGTTGATCAAGGAGATCTGCCATGCCAACGCGGCCGAGTGGGGACGGCTCGAGCTCGAGGAGACCAGGATCGGACGGTTGGATCACAAGATCGAGAAGTTGAAGGGCCTGCGGGTGGTGCCGGGCGTCGAGTTCCTGAACCCGTTTGGACTGAGCGGCGATCATGGGATCGCGCTGGAGGAATACGCGCCGTTCGGGGTGATCGGGGCGGTCACGCCCTCGACCCATTCGATTCCGACCATGGCCTGCAACGTCATCAGCATGGCGGCGGCGGGCAACGCCGCGGTGTTCAACCCGCATCCGGGCGCGGCCAAATGCGCGGTGAAGGCCGCGCGGGTGTTCAACGAGGCGATCCACCGCGAGCTGGGGATTGAGAATCTGGCGTGCATTGTCGAGACGCCGACCCTGGAGTCATTTCGGGCGATTGCCCAGAGCGAGCAGATCCGGCTGTTGTGCGTGACCGGGGGACCGGGCGTGGTCAAGGCCGCGATGCAGAGCGGCAAGCGCGCGGTATGCGCGGGACCGGGCAACCCGCCGGTGCTGGTGGATGGCACGGGATGTCTCGAGCGCGCGGCGCAGTGCGTGATCTTCGGGGCGGCCTACGACAACAATCTTCTCTGCATTGGCGAGAAAGAGGTGTTCGTGCTCGACAGCGTGTTCGACCGGTTCATGGCGGCGATGGAAAAGCACGGCGCCGTGCGGCTGAACGAGGCCCAGGTCGAGCGGCTGACGAAGGCCGCCTTCGTCTTCCCGGCCGGCCAGGGCGCCGGCTGTCCCCATCCGGTGGTGAGCCGGGAGTTGATCGGACGCGACCCGGCCGTGCTGGCCAAGGTGGCGGGGGCGAACATTCCATCGGGCACGCAGTTGTTGTTTGCCGAGACGAGCGCCGATCATCTGTTTGTGGACGAGGAGCAGATGATGCCGTTTATCCCGATTGTGCGGGTGAAGAGCGTCGAGCAGGGGATTGCCGAGGCGCGCAAGGCCGAGCACGGCTATCGTCATTCCGCGATTATTCATTCGCGGGACGTGGGGCACATGACGGAGATGGCGCGGGCGCTGGAGACGACGTTGTTTGTGAAGAATGGAGCGTCTGTGGCGGGGCTGGGCAACGGCGGCGAAGGCTATCCGAATTTTTCGATCGCCACCACCACCGGCGAAGGGATCTGCAACCCGAAGACGTTCACCCGGGTGCGGCGTTGCGTGATGGTGGACAATCTGAGGATCTTCTGATCGGAACGCCGGGTTCGATCGGAACCGACAAATGTATTTGGCTCGCGTTGAAGGCAGCGTGGTCGCCACGCGCAAACACCCCAGTTTGCACGGTTGGCGGCTTGTGATCTGCCAGCCGATCGGCGCGGGCGGGGAAGCGGAAGGGGCTCCCCAGATTGCGATCGACGCCCATGGCGCCGGCATGCACCAGCGCGTGATCATTTCATCGGATGGCGCCGCGGCGCGACTGGCGGTGGGTGACACGCACAGCCCGGCCCGTTGGATGGTGATCGGCATCGTGGATGAAAAGGAACCGGGGGTCCCGGTATGAAACTGGGCGCGGTGATCGGCCGGGTGACGCTGAGCCAGACCGTGCCGGCGCTCATCGGGGCGCGGTGGCTGATCGTGAGCCCGTTCACCCGCGAGCATTATCAGCAGGGCGCGGACACGCCGCCGGGGATGAGCCGGGATCCGAGCCTGGTGGTTTACGACGATTTGGGCGGTGGTCTGGGGCAGACCATCGGGTACGTGGAAGGGCGGGAGGCGGCGGCGCCATTCGAGGGGCCGGTGCCGATCGATGCCGTCAATGCGGCGTTGGTCGATGAGGTATTTTACAATCCATTCAAATGAAAAGTGTCATCAGCGCCAAAGATATTGAGGAGTACATCCGCCAGGGACGCGACCTGGGCGAGTTGCCGCCGGATGCGATCATCACCCCGGCCGCGCGCGATATGTTGCGCGATCTGCAGACCCAGGGCGGGCGGTCCCAGCCGCGGCCGGCACCGGCCCAATCGGCGGTCCAGGCGAACACTCCGGGGCAGCCGGCGGCTCCCGCCAAACCGGTGAGCGTTTCAAGCCCGGCCGCCGAGATTGAAGCGTTCTTCAAATCGCCGGCGATGGAGGACCTGAAGAAACAGATTTGCGAGGTGGGCCGCCGGTTGTGGCAGCGGGCTTACGTGGACGGGAACGGGGGGAACATCGCGATCCGCGTCGGGGACGGACTGGCGTTGTGCACGCCCACGCTGGTGTCGAAGGGGTTTATGAAGCCCGAGGACCTTTGCCTGGTGGATCTGGACGGAAACCAGGTGGCGGGCGGGAAGAAGCGCACCAGCGAGATCCTGATGCACCTGCAGATCATGAAACAGCAGCCGCGCGCGCTGGCCACGGTGCACTGTCATCCGCCGCACGCAACCGCGTTCGCGGTGGCCCAGGTCGAGCCGCCCACGTGCATGATCCCGGAGATCGAGGTCTTTATCGGGCGGGTGCCGATCGCGCCGTACCGGACGCCGGGCACGCCGGAGATGGGGAAGCTGGTGGCCGACCTGGTGGACCAGCACAACACGGTGTTGATGGGCAATCACGGCGCGGTGGCTTGGAGCCATGTCAGTGTCGAGGACGCCTACTTCAAGATGGAGATCCTCGAGGCGTATTGCCGCACCGTCTGGGTGGCCTCGCAGCTCGGACAACCGCTCAAGACCTTCACGGCGGAACAGCTCAAGGACCTGCTCAAGATCAAGCAGAACCTCGGCATTCCCGATCCGCGCATCGGCCTCAAGGAATGCGAGCTCTGTGACAATGCCGAATGGCGCCCCGGTGTCAGCTGTGGTGTGCCCGCTCCGGATGCGAAGGGTGCGGTGGCGGCCCGGGATCCGCAGGCCGAGGCGGTCATTCAGGCCGTGACCGACCAGATCATGGAGCGTTTGAAGTAAAACCGGCGCGATGAAAGTCACAATCATTGGCGGCGGCGGACGCGTCGGTTCCTGCGCGGCCTTTGCGCTGCAGTGCGGCGGGATCGTCCGCGAGATCCAGTTGCTCGATGCCGCGGCCGCGTCGGCGGAAGGCGAGGCTCTCGATTTGTTGCACGGCGCGGCGTTCGCCGCCGACCAGCGGATTTACGCGGGCGACTACGCGCGGGCGGCGGACAGCGATCTATTTCTGATCACGGCGGGACTGCGGCGGAAGCCGGACGAATCGCGGTTGGATCTGATCAACCGCAATGTCGTTCTGTTTACCCAGATCCTCGAGAGCATCCGGACCGCAGGCGTGCGGCGGGATTGCCTGGTGTTCGTGGTGTCGAACCCGGTGGACATTCTCACGCAGCTGGCCGTGAACCGGCTGGGCCTGCCGTCGAGCCAGGTGCTGGGGTTGGGGACCATGCTGGACACGGCGCGCTTCAGCTCGCTCATCGCGGAGGAACTCAAAGCGGCGCCCACCCAGGTCAAGGCGTTGATCCTGGGTGAGCACGGCGATTCCATGGTGCCGATCTGGTCCTCGGCCGCTCTGAACGGGCTGCCGCTGAGCGGATTGCCCGGCTGCACCGCCGCTTTCCAGAACGCCGTCTTCGAACGGACCAAAGGGAGCGGGGCGGAAGTCATCCAGCGCAAGGGCGGGGCGGGCTGGGCGGTGGCGATCGCGATTCGTGACGTGGTGCACGCCCTGGCGCTCAACCAGGAGCGGCTCCTGCCCGTCTCTTCGCTGGTTCGGGGCGCTTACGGCCTTCAGAACATCTGTTTGAGCGTGCCGACCGTGGTGGGGCGTGGCGGCGTGGTGCGCCAGGTGGAAATCAAGCTGTGGCCGAAGGAACTCCAAGGTCTGCAGCAGTCCGCCCGCGCGTTGCAGGAGACCCTGGCCAAAGTGGCTGGTTGAACCGTCGAAACCGCCGGGACCATGACCAAATCGATCGATACCAAACTGGCCGAGATCAAGGCGAACCCGGCGTCGCGCGCGTTCATCCTGGCTGACGCGAAAGACGCCGACATGGCGTTTGGAGTCCGGGCGACCGGGCCGCGGCATTATCTCTCGGCACGGGGTGAACGGCCGGCGCGATTTTCACCCGAGGTTTGGACGCGCGAGGAGTTTGGGCATCGGAATCTGCCTGAGTTTCTGGACATCATCCGCGAGGTCGTGCGGCAGGGGAAGGTCGACATCATGCTCATGTCGGCTTACGTTACCGAACAACTGGCGATCAAGGAGGGGTTGTTCCGGGATTCGCCCGTCACGCCCGCCGCGCGCGCCAACGACACGACGGATATCTGGGCGATACGCCACGGGGGTTACACTCGGGAACCGGCCCAACCGTTCCGGTCCGCCACGATCGATCACATCCAATGCGGGAAGCTCGAGTGCGATCGGTCCGCCGGCGATTTTTCAGGCGCCAATCTCGGCCTTTATTCGGTTACGTTCGTCAATGACCTCGAGCGGGACCGCGAGACCCTCCGCTGGTTCAAGGAATTCCGCGAGGAGGCCGAGCGCAAGCAGTTCCGGTATTTCCTCGAAGTATTCGATCCCAACGTCGCGAGCTGTCTGCCGCCGGAGAAACTCGGCGAGTTCATCAACGACCAGATCCTGCGCAGTCTGGCCGGCGTGACCGAGGCGGGTCGGCCGTTGTTCTTGAAAATCGTGTATCACGGGCCGCGCGCGCTCGAGGAGCTGGTTCAATACGATCCGAACCTGGTCGTGGGAGTGCTGGGGGGCAGCGCCGGCACCACTTACGATGCCTTCCGACTCATTCACGACGCCCAAAAACACGGAGCCCGGGTGGCGTTGTTCGGTCGCAAGATCAACCAGGCCGAACACCAGCTTGCATTCATCGAGATGCTCCGGTTCATCACCGAGGGGCGGATTGGCCCCGAGGAAGCCGTGCGGGCGTATCACGGCGTTTTGCAGGGCAAGGGCATCCCGCCGAAGCGCCCACTCGAGCAGGATTTGCAGCTGACGGATCAGGCGATGAGCTATGGCGGTGGAACCACCACCCGCGTTCAGGTGCCCGGCAATCCACTCCCCCGGACGCCGGCGCCTCCCCGGGCGGGTGATCCAACGACCGGTCACCCCCGACCCCCTTCCTCCGCTCACGATACCGACGCGGTTCACCCCCCGGTTGTCTCCTGGCCAACCCATGCGAATGGCTCGCCGGACTTCGCCCGGATGACTTCATCCCAGCGTCACGCCTTCGACGTCGACCGACTCAAACGGCGTTTCGGCTGAAGCCCGATGGTTCGCCCTCACTCGCCGGGCGCCGGTCCGCTCCAACCCGCCACGGCAGCGCTGCGGAATTGACAGGGCTTGGCCATCCGTCACCTTTCACCCATGCTCGAAACCGGCACCGCGCGCGCGGTCATCTTCGATATGGACGGGGTGTTGACCGATTCCGAGCCGCTCATCAACGCATCCGCGGTCGCCGCCTTTGGCGAGCTAGGACTTCAGGTTGAGCCCGCGGACTTTCTGCCCTTTGTGGGGACGGGTGAGAATCGTTACCTGGGTGGAGTGGCGGAAAAGCACGGCTATCCGATCGATCTGCCGGGGCTGAAACGACGGACCTACGAGATCTATCTTGAGCGGGTTCCCTCCGAGTTGGAGCCATTTCCAGGCGCCTGCGAACTGGTGCGGGCCTGCCGTTCGGCCGGGCTCCGAATCGCCGTGGCCTCGAGCGCCGACCGGATCAAGGTTGAAGCCAATCTTCGCAAGATAGGTCTGCCCCCGGAGTTTTGGGACGCGGTGATCACCGGCGAGGAGGTGGTCAACAAGAAGCCGGCGCCCGACCTCTTTCTCAGGGCGGCGGAGCAGCTCGGATGTTCGCCGGCGGAATGTGTGGTCATCGAGGATGCCGTCAACGGGGTTCAGGCTGCCCAGGCCGCCGGCATGGCCTGTGTGGCAGTCGCCCAGAGCTTCGACGCCGCAGCCCTGCGAGCCGCGGATGTCGTGGTGCCGCGCATCGCGGACCTCGATCCGGCCGCCCTCGACGGGGTATTGCTGGCGCGCCTCGGAGGGGGCCAGCCAGCCCCCAGTGTCGGCATGGTGCCGGAGGACTCAGGTTTGCGGCCTTCCGCGCGGCCTTGGGGTTTTTGGGCGACGCTCGGGTTGGGGTTGGCGGTCTCGGCGGTGGTGGTGGCCGCGGAATTGAGCTTGATCCTGCTGTTGGGATCGGTGTCGGCGATCCTGGGGCAGGGTGAGGTGGAGTTGGACTGGGTCTACCAGCAAGGATTGAACTGGGCCCTGGCGACACTGATTTCGACGCCGTTTCTGGTGGGGCTGACCGTTCTGTTTGCCTGGATGCGACGCGGGTTATCCGTGCGGGAGTATCTCGCCTTGCGGAGTGTGCGGAAACGAACGCTGGCGCGTTGGTGCCTGGGATTGCTCCTGTTCGCCGCGCTCTCGGATGGTCTGACCTGGGGGCTGGGCCGGCCGATCGTGCCGGAGGTCATGCTCGAGGCCTATCGAACTTCGGTGTGGCCGGCTTTGCTGTGGCTGGCAGTCGTGGTGTGCGCACCCTGGGGCGAGGAATTGTTCTTCCGCGGGTTCCTCTTCAAGGGTTGGCTCCACTCGCGGCTGGGCGGTTGGGGGACCGTGCTGTTGACCTCCCTGATTTGGGCGGTCATCCACCTGCAGTATGACTGGTACGGGATGGCCACGATCTTCGCGGGCGGACTATTGCTGGGTTACGCCCGGTTGCGAACCGGCTCGCTTTATCCGCCCATCCTCATGCACACGCTAATGAATCTGCTGGCCATGGGACAAACCACCGCTCTCGCCTGACGCCGGACCATTCGACAAGCCTTGCGGACCTTGAGCCACTCACCTTAAATCGTCGCCGTGACCACCCAAATCATCACCGTCGCCAATCAGAAGGGCGGGGTCGGAAAAACGACCACGGCAATCAGCCTGGCGGCGTGCCTGGCCGAGGCCGGCCGGCCGGTGCTACTGGTGGACCTGGACCCCCAGGCCAACGCCACCAGCGGGCTCGGGATCGAGAAGCATCCGGGCGCCAGCGCCTACGCGCCGCTGCTGGGCCAAGGCAAACTCGAGGACAAGATCAAGTCGACGGCATTCGATCGGTTGTGGCTCATCCCGAGCGAGGTTGACTTGTGCGGGGCCGAGATCGAGTTGATGCGGATCGAGGAACCGGTTCAGGTGTTGCGCCGGGCCCTGGCGCCGATCCGCGAAGCCGGCCGGTTCGAGGTGGTCCTGATCGATTGTCCGCCGTCGTTGAGCCTGCTGACCATGAACGCATTTGTGGCGGCGGCCCATCTGCTCGTGCCGCTGCAATGCGAGTATTACGCCCTCGAGGGAATCGCGACTATCAACCGGCTGTTGAACCAGTTACGCGAGTCGGGCGCCAATCCCAACCTGTCCCTGCTCGGCGTGGTGATGACCATGTTCGATGCCCGGACCCGGTTGTCGCGCCAGGTCGTGGACGAAGTCCGGCGTCATTTCGGCGAGTTGCTGTTCGAGACCGTCATCCCGCGCACGACGCGCCTGGCCGAGGCGCCGAGCTTTGGGAAACCGATTTTGCATTACGATCCTTACTGCAGTGCCACGGCCGCCTACCAGGTCCTGACCGGCGAGATCATTAGCCGGTTAAAGATTTGAATTATTTCCGCTTGGACTGCATCCAAAGTGAGGCTAGGTATAAGCACTTTGGATTGATGAACATGAAATACTGCAGTTTAAGCGTGGTCATGGTGTCGGGTCTGTTGGCGTCAGGCGTTCCGGGCGGTCTCACCTCCCGGGCGGCGGATTGGCCGCAGTACCGCGGTCTGAATCATGACGGGATCACCACCGAATCCGTGACGCCCTGGGGAAGCCAGGGGCCGCGGGTGATCTGGAAAAGCCCCACCCCCACCGGATTCAGTTCCTTCAGCGTCAGCCAGGGTCGGGCCTTTACCCTGGTGCAGGGGGAGGTGGGCGGTGCGACTCGCGAGCTTTGTGTGGCCTTCGACGCCACCAGCGGTCAGCGGCTCTGGGAGAAGCCGGTGGGGGTCGCCAAGTATGATGGCGGCGGTGATAGCGGTACCTCCGACAACAAAGGCGGGGACGGGCCGCGATCGACCCCGTCGGTCGATGGTTCTTCGGTTTACGTGTTGAGCGCGCAGCTCTACCTGGCGTGTCTCGACGCTGCCACCGGGGAAGAGCGCTGGGGCAAGGATATCATTCGCGAGTTCAAAGGCCGCAACATCAGCTGGCAGAGCGCCGCGTCACCGCTGATTGACGGCGACTTGATTTTCGTGGCGGGTGGCGGTCCAGACCAGTCGCTCCTGGCCTTCAACAAGACGACCGGCGCGGTGGTGTGGAAGACCGGCGACGAGAAGATGACTCATGCCACGCCGGCGGTCGCCACCATCCAGGGGGTTCGTCAGGTGATCTTTTTCACCCAAAGCGGCTTGGTGGCGGTCGAAGCGGCGACCGGCAAGCCGCTGTGGCGTTATGCCTTTCCGTATCGGGTTTCGACCGCCGCCTCGCCGGTGGTCGGCGGCGATATTGTCTATTGTTCGGCCGGCTATGGCGTGGGTGCCGCCGCCGTTCGGATCAGCCGGTCGGGCGAGAACCTCGTGGCGACCGAGTTGTGGCGACTGCGGGGCGATCGGCCGGTGGTCAACCACTGGAGCACGCCGGTCTATCACGACGGTCATCTCTACGGCATGTTCAGTTTCAAGAACTACGGGGATGGCCCGGTCAAGTGCGTGGAGTTGGCGACCGGCAAAGTCCGGTGGGAAGAGAAGGGCTTCGGACCCGGCAACATGATTCTCGCCGGCGACCGGCTGGTGGCTTTGGGTGATGCCGGTCAACTCGTGTTGATTGAAGCCACGCCCGAAGCCTATCGGGAACTTGCCCGGGCCGAAGTTCTCCAAGGCAAATGCTGGAGCACACCGGTCGTGAGCGGTGGGCGCATCTACGCCCGCAGCACCGTTGAAGGCGTTTGCCTCGAGGTCGCGCCCTGAGCATGCGAACCGCGGTCGAAATGGAAGTCGAACGGGTCACCATCGAGGTGGCCAACACCAAGACCCTGCGGCTGCGCTGGCCGGAGGGTTACGACCCCGAGTTCAGGACCGGCCAATTCATCACGATGTACTGGGCGGATGCGCCGGACTACAAACGCGCGTATTCGCTCTCCTCGTGCGCCCTGGACCGGGGCCATTTCGAGATCACGGTGAAACGCGACGGCAAGATGGGGACGCGCCTGGTCGATTGGATCAAGGCCGGCGATCGTTTGATGGTGCTGCCCCCGGCAGGACGATTCCTGCCGGTGTTTGAACCGGGCCGGGAGCTGATCTGCATGGCGGGCGGCTCCGGAGTGACCCCGTTCCGTGGATTTGCGCGGGAGGCGACGCGGCGCGGCCTGAACACGCCGATCGCGGTGCTCTACAGCGTGCGGACGCCGGACGAAGTTATCTTCCACGATGAATTCCAGGCGCTGGCTTCCGAGAACCGGCATTTCAAGTTCGAGGTGACCTGCACGCGCGTGGAACCGGAGGCTCCCTGGACGGGGCGGCGCGGTCGATTGACGCTCGAATGGCTCGCGGAACATCTGCGGGATCCGGCGCACACCGTCTTTTACGCCTGTGGCTCGAACGCATTCGTGCACACGGCGGAGAATCTGGTGCTCAATCACCTCCATCTGCCCAAGGAACAGTTGCGCGCGGAAAAGTGGGGATGAAAGGGTTCGACCTTGCTCGCGGGCGGGCTTCCCTGCCTAATGGGGAGCCGTGATGCCTAAGCGAACAGCCCTTTACTCCGCTCATCAACGTCTCGGTGCCCGACTGATCGATTTCGGCGGATGGGAGATGCCGGTTCAATACTCCGGGATTGTAGAGGAACATCTCGCGGTGCGGAACGCGGCGGGCCTGTTTGACATCTCGCACATGGGGCAACTGCTGATTTCCGGGGAAGGCGCCCTGACCTTCCTGAACCGGGTGCTGACGAACGACGCGCGGCGTCTCGAGGTCGGACAAGGACAATACACACTGCTATGCAACGAACCGGGCGGGGTGGTGGACGACCTTTACCTCTACCGGCTGACTGCCGCCGAGTACTTGCTGATCGTCAATGCCTCGCGGTTTGACGCGGATCACGCCTGGCTCGAACGACGGCGGCAGGCCGCGCCGGATCCGGGGCCGGTTCACCTTCAGAATCTATCAGCCAGTCACGGCGCATTGGCGGTTCAGGGACCTTCGGTGATCGCGTTTCTCGGCGGATGCTTCTCCTCCGGCGCTCCGGGGCGCCCAGGCCGCCTGGACGCGATGCGCAAGAACGAGATCATCTCGCTGCCCTTTCAAGACGCTTCCTTCCACGTGGCTCGGACCGGTTATACGGGCGAGGACGGTTTCGAGATGTTCGGACCGGTGACGCATCTCGAGTCGCTCTGGAACCAGTTGCTGGCCGCGGGCCAGGCGCACGGGCTCAAGCCCTGTGGCCTGGGCGCGCGAGACACCTTGCGGACGGAGATGGGCTATCCACTGTATGGGCATGAACTCGACGAGCATACCACCCCGATCGAGGCGGGCCTCGGCTTCTTCGTCGCCCTGGACAAGGGGGAGTTCGTCGGGCGCACTCCTCTCCTGCAGCAGAGGCAATCGGGAGTCTCGAGGAAGTGCGTGGCCTTTCTCATGGCGGGGGCTTCGCCGCCGCCGCGCCCGGGTTATCCGATCTGGGAGACCGGTACCACGGTCGAGCCCGTCGGCCGCGTGACCAGCGGGACGCAGAGCCCGTCGTTGGGCCGGGGAATCGGCCTGGGTTACGTGCCGCCGCGCCTGGCCAAACCCGGCACGATGCTGGCCATCGAGATCCGAGGCCGGCATTACGCTGCCTCCGTGGTGCCGAAGCCGATCTACCGACGGCCCGCCGAGGCCGCCGCGAACGGGGTTCCCGCGAAAGCGGTTTGACTCCGGCCGGACCGCGGGTGTAACAGGAATCCAGCTTTTATGAGTCAAATTCTTCCCGAACTGAAATACGCCAAAAGCCACGAGTGGGTCCGATGCCAGGACGGTGTCGCGCTGGTCGGCATCACCGATCATGCCCAGCACGAGCTGACGGATGTGGTGTTCGTCGAACTGCCGACCGCCGGGCGGGTCCTGAAGGCTGGAGAAGCTTGCGCGGTGGTTGAATCCGTCAAGACTGCAAGTGACATCTACGCGCCGGTGAGCGGTCAGGTGACCGAGGTGAACGCGCTGCTGAGTGACAACCCGGGGCTGGTGAACAGCGATCCTTACGGAGCCGGCTGGTTCTTCAAGGTGTCGTTGACCGATCCCGCTGAGTTGACGCGATTGATGGATGACGCGGGATATCGGGCGCAGGTTGGAGGATAGGGTCGGAGCGTCGTGCGATGCGAGGGCCTGGCGGGCTGCGGCCGAGTGGAACGTGGTTCACGAAACTCGTTTTGATTAGGCGTGGACGAGGGGGTGTGCTTGCGGTATAAGCACGCGCGATTCGCGGTTATTACTATGAACAATGAAATCCTGAAACTACTGGAAGGCAGTGCCCAGAGCCTGCTGGAACACCGTTGCCAAACCGTTCCCAAAGAACAACTTCACCTGCCCGGCCCCGATTTTGTGGACCGTATTTTCGTGTCGACCGACCGGCCGCCACAGGTATTGCGCAGCCTGCAATCCATCTTCAATCACGGCCGGCTCGCCGGAACGGGCTATCTCTCGATCCTGCCGGTCGACCAGGGGATTGAACACTCGGCCGGGGCGAGCTTTGCGCCGAACCCCGCCTATTTTGATCCCGAGAACATCGTGAAGCTGGCGATCGAAGGTGGCTGCAACGCGGTGGCCTCGACCCTCGGCTCGCTGGGTGCCGTATCGAGGAAATACGCTCATCGCATTCCGTTCCTGGTGAAGTTGAACCACAACGAACTGATCAGTTATCCCAACGACTTCGATCAGATCTATTTCGCCCAGGTCGAGCAGGCCTGGAACATGGGCGCGGCGGCCGTCGGTGCGACCATCTACTTCGGATCGCCGGAGTCGCATCATCAGATCATCGAAACCAGCCGGGCGTTCCAGCGGGCGCATGAGCTGGGCATGACCACGGTGTTGTGGTGTTACCTGCGGAATTCCGCGTTCAAGAAGGACAAGGACTACCATGTGAGCGCGGATCTCACGGGCCAGGCCAATCACCTCGGCGTGACCATCGAGGCCGACATCATCAAGCAGAAGCAGCCGGCCAATAACGGCGGATACAAGGCGCTCGAGAAATTCGGGAAGACCCATGACCTGGTTTACTCCAAACTCAGCTCGGATCATCCCATCGATCTGACCCGCTACCAGGTGGTGAATTGTTACATGGGTCGCGCCGGCCTGATCAATTCCGGCGGCGAGTCCGGCAAGAACGACTTTGCCGATGCCGCGCGCACCGCGATCATCAACAAACGCGCCGGCGGCATGGGCCTCATTTCCGGGCGCAAGGCCTTCCAACGGCCGATGGCGGAGGGGATCAAGCTGCTCAACCTGATCCAGGACGTTTACCTCGATCCCGAAATCACGGTTGCCTGACGCGGGCGATCGATCGGTTTGACGGGGGCTCCGTGGCCGGCAGGCCGCGGAGCTGCCCGCGGCGTGCCGGGCGGGAGGGGTTGAGGCTCAAGATTTCGTGGTTACCCGCTTGCAGTCGGGTTGTGATTTGCCTATTTTGTCCACGGCAAGGACAAGATTGAGTATGCAATCCGCCCGGCGCAACGCTCCCGTCAACGACAACAAGCAGTTGATCGAGGCGCTGATTCATTCCCCGATTTACCAGGACTACGAGCGGGCTTTCGGGGAGGCGACGGGCATGCCGGTGGCCCTGCGTTCGGTGGAATCCTGGCAGCTGCCCTATCACGGGCATCGGAAGGAGAACGAGTTCTGCGCGTTGGTGGCCCAGAAGAGCCGGGCCTGTGCGAATTGTCTCCAGGTGCAGCAGCGGTTGTCGGACCGGTTTCGAGCCGCAGACGGTGACGTGCGCGTTTGGGCTGAGCGAGACGGCGGTGCCGGTGCGGATGGGGGATCAGGTGGTGGGTTTCCTGCAGATCGGGCAGGTGTTTCGCAAGCGGCCGTCGGCGGCCCAATTCGAGCGGGTGTATCAGCTGGCGCAACGCTGGGGATTGACGGATTCGCGGGAGGAACTGCGGCGAATCTACCTGGGGACCCGGGTGGTGCCGAGCCGCCAGCATGATCACCTGGTGCGGTTGCTGCACATTTTCGCGCAGCACCTCTCGCTGATCAGCAACCAGATCTTCGTTCAGCAGCAAAGCGCGGAACCGCCGGTGATTGTGCGCGCCAAGGAATACATCGCGGCGCACCAGGCGGAGGATCTGACGCTGGCGCAGGTGGCGAAAGCGGTGAACACGAGCACGTTTTATTTCTGCAAGATCTTCCGGCGGATGACGGGCTTGAACTTCACGGATTACGTCTCCCGGGTGCGGGTTGAGAAGGCCAAGAATCTCTTGCTGAATCGCAACCTGCGCGTGAGCGAGATTGCCTACGAAGTGGGGTTTCAGTCCCTGACCCACTTCAACCGCGTGTTCAAGCGGATCCTGGGGATGTCGCCCACCAAGTACCGAATGCGGCTGCCCTCGATGTGAGGGGCGTCAGACTTTCGGGTACTCCCAGCCTTTGCGGTAATCGCGGCGGAGCAGGCGATTGGCTTCGCGATCGCCGGGGATCTCTTCTTTTTGGCCGTCCCAGGCGATGCCGCGGCCCAACTTGTAGGAGAGCATGCCGAGGAGGCTGACGTTGGTGGAGTAATGGATTTCCTCGATGTCGCAGACGGGGCGGCGGCCCAGCTGGATTGCCTGGAGAAAATCCGCCCAGAGTTCCTTGATGTTCTGCTGATCCGGTTCGTGAAGGGTGGGATCCTCGTGCAGGACTTCCTTTCGGCCGTCAGCGGGATAGAAGGTCCATCCTTTTTGCCAGCCCAGGTGGAAGGTGCCTTCGGTGCCGTAGAAGTAGCAGCCGACGCTCTCGCCTTTCTCGGCGTTATTGCCGGCAAACTGGCGGTGTTCCCACGAGACCGTGAAACCGTCGAACTCGTAGAGGGCCACCTGGTGATCCGGGGCGTCGGTGGTCTGGTGGGTTTGGTTCAGGACCGGCGGACCTTTGATGGGCCGTCCCCCGTAGGACGAGATTCTCCGCGGCCATTTCTGGTCCATGATCCAAAGGATCTGGTCCATCCAGTGAATCCCCCAGTCGCCAAGAGTGCCGTTGGCGTAGTCGAGGTAATTCCTGAATCCGCGGGGGTGGAGAGCTCCTCGCCAGGGGTTGGAGAGGTCGGCCACGCCGTTGAACGGTCGCAGTGGGGCCGGGCCACACCACAGATCCCAGTCGAGTTCCTTGGGGGGTTCCGTATTGGGCAGGGGCGTTTCCGGTCCGCCGCCGTAATGGACGAAGGCCCGGATCATGCCGATCTTGCCGGCCTTTCCGGAACGGAGGAAATCGCGGGCGGAGATATTGTGGGGCGAAACCCGGCGATGGGTGCCGACCTGGACGACCCGGCCGGTCTGGCGGGCGGCTTCGACCATGGCGCGGCCCTCTTTGATGGTGTGGCTGATCGGTTTCTCGACGTAGACATGCGCGCCAGCCTTCACGGCGGCGATGGTTTGCAGCGGATGCCAATGATCCGGGGTGGCCACGATACAGATATCGGGCCGCTCACGTTCCAACATTTCGCGGTAATCGCGGTAGCGCTCGGGATTGCCGCCGGTGAGCTGTTTAACCTTGTCCCAGGCGGGGTTGAGCAGCCGTTGATCCACGTCGCACATGGCGACCACCTGGCATTCGCCCGAGGCCATGGCCTCGCCGAGGATGTTCATGCCCCACCAGCCGGTGCCGATGATGGCGGTACGGTGCCGCCGCTGTTCCATCCCCACTAGCGAAAACGTGCTCAGAGCAAAGCCGGCGGCGGCGGAGGTCTTCAGGAATTCACGGCGGTTCATGGTCATCACTTGGGTTCGATGGTTGGACGCGACAGGATGAAGGTACCGCGATCACGTTTGGAGTCAAAGGTTGCCTGCAAAAAGTCGGCGGACGCCATGCCCCGGCACCGGAAGATGCCGCCCGCCAGCCAGCCCAGGTCGGACTCGCCCTTGAGGCTCCACTGTCCGGATGACACCGGTTCCGCCGTCAGCTCAAGGCTGTAGCTGTAGCTCATGATTCCCCAGAACCGGGCGCGGAACCGCGCATGAAACGTCTTATCGTCCACGGGCGTGAACAGTGCCCGGAGTTGTCCCTGGTGTTCGTTCACGCTGCTCCGCCAGTTGCCCGTCCAGGGTCCGGCAATGGCGGGGGCCGGCAGGGGACGCGCGGTGGCGGTGCGCCATTCGCGGTTAAAGCCTGAACAACCGGCGGCTGGCAGCAACCAAACCAGGCTGAGGCAGAGCAGGCTAAACCGTGCGGGCGTCATCAGGGGTGTGAAGTTAATCGAGAACCCCGTTCGAGTCCAAGCCTAACCCGCCGCGCCGGAGTCGAAAAGCCGGTTTTCTGCCAGGCACTCGCAGAGTCGACGGTAAACCGATCGCAGTCGATCCCGGTCAGGTGCCGAACCGGCGGCCTTGAGCAGCCTCCGCGCGAGGGGACCCTGCCGCAGGATGAGCTCGAGGGCGGAGGTTGACTCGGGGTCCAAAGTGGAGGTTGCGAGCGCGGTGCGGACGAGGTGTTGCCAGAGTTCCCCGGCGGTGCATGGGAGAGAGCCGGGCCAGCCGAACAAGCGCAGGAGTTCCGGTTCAACGAGGATCGCGGCGTCGGCCTGGCGCGCGGTCTTGTCCAGGACCTGTTCGAGTGGAACGGAGGGCGCGCCTTGGAGGTCGGCCAGCGAGCTCCACTGTTCCCCGGTGAGCAGTTGCAGGACGGTGACGACCAGTTGGGCCAGAGCCAGGTCTGCCTTGGGGCACTCCTGGACGTCCATGAGCCGCAGTTCGAGGCTGCCGCGGCTGAAGCGGGCGATCGCGCCGCGGGCATTGAGGAATTCATCCTGCAAGGAGCCGGTGGGATCGAAGGGGCTGATGGCCTGGTAGATGACATCCAGGATCTCGCGCTGGTAAGCGGCCCGGCTGAAGACCGGCTCGGGAATGACCCTTCCTGCGATCGCGGGGATCCGATCGGCGTTGTGACGGTAGACCTCGAGGCGGTGGTCGAGCCAGCCAGGATGGCGGCCCTCGATGAAAGGCGAGCTGGCGGCGATCGCGGGCAACAGCGGCAACAGCACCCGGGTGGCGGCATGCAGACGGCCGAACTCGGGATCGTCGGCGAACGACAGGTTCAAGTGCATGCTCTGGAGGTTGGCGTAGCCGTGCGAGTGACATCCGAAGATCCGATCGTAGGTTTGATAAACCTCGGCGTACTCGTGCGGCCAGAGGCGGGCATCCCGCTTCGGATCCATCCAGGGATGCATGCCTGAGGGCATGAGCCTGGCCCCGAACTGCTCAAGTTGGCCGTTGATCTCACGGATCTCCCCGTGAAAGAGGGTGGCCAGGCCGGTCAGCTGCGGGACCGGACCGTTGGTTTTGAGTTCGATGAGGTGAAGCACCAGTTCGTTGGACCAGGCCATGCCGCCGCGATCGACGTCCGATTGAATCCTCCCCGTCGCCTGCTGGATCAGCCGGTCGGCGATGGGCCGAACCTCGAGGGTTTCGGCGTCGACGATCATGTACTCGAGTTCGACGCCGGTGCCGGCCCAGAGCCGGAGCGCGGGGGGCGAACCGGTCATGGCCACCATCCTTGCCGCCGGTGTTCGAGTCGCCGCAGGAAGACTTCCATGATCCGGTCGTACAGGGTGTCTTTAAGGACGGAATCTTCGATGCCGGATTGGATGGTTGGATTGTCGTTGACCTCCATGACATAACAGCGGCGGCCGATCTGTTTCAGATCGACACCATAAAGGCCGTCGCCAATGAGGTTCGCGGCTCGGATGGCGGTGCGGACCACCGTGGCGGGCGCCAGTTCGACCGGGAGCGTTTCGACCCGGCCGTAGTCGACCGGGCGATCCAGGTCGCGGCGGATGATCTGCCAGTGTTTGGGGGCCATGTAATAGCGGCACGCGTAGAGCGGGCGGCGGTCGATGACGCCGATCCGCCAGTCGAACGCGGTGGGGAGGAACTCCTGGGCGATCACCAGGTCGGAACCGTCGAGCATGTCCTGCGTGACGCGAATGACCTCCTCCGGCGTGTCCACCTTGACGACCCCCTGGGAGAAGGCGCTGTCGGGTTCCTTGAGGATGCACGGCAGGCCCAGTCGCGGCGCGATTTCATCGAGGTTGTCCCGATGCTCGATGAGCGTGCGCGGCGAGAGGATGCCTTTGCGGTCCAGAAGTGCGGCCAGATAAACCTTGTTGGTGCATTTGAGCACCGATTCCGGATCGTCGATCACCACGAGCCCTTCCGCCACGGCCCGACGGGAGAAGCGGAAGGTGTGATGGTTGACATTGGTGGTTTCGCGGATGAACAGGGCGTCGAACTCGGCGATCCGGGCATAGTCTTCTTTGTCGATGACCTCGGAGTGAATGCCGAGTTTGGCGGCCGCCTTGACGAACTTCTGGACGGCAGGGGCATCGGACGCCTGGTCCGCGGTCTTGGGGTCGAACAGGATGGCGAGGTCGTACCGTTCAACCCGGCGCGGGGCGCGGGACGGGCCGCGGCCGGCCAGGTAGAGTTTGGCGGCCTGGACCGCGAAGTCATGGTGGGCATCCGGGATGTCGCGGGTGGCGATGGGCCCGATGCTTTGCAGGGCCCAGCGTTCGCCGTGCGCGAACTCGGCGCGCACGAACGGGGCCTGGAACAGTTTGAACAACTGCGCGCTCAGCGGATCGTAGCGTGAGGCCAGGTTCTTTCCGAAATAGATGCTCAGCGTGAAACGGGACGATCGGATATCGGCCAGGCTCTCCTGGATGAGTTCCTCCAGTTCGTCGGACATGAGCCGGACGACCGTCTGGGATTTCATGTCCTGGATGGTGGAGATGTTGGGGATCGGTTTGTGGCCGCGCGCGGCGGCCAGCAGGGAAACGTAATACCCCGTGCTCTGGTAGCGGTAGGACCGGCAGCAGTTGAAGACCTTGGCGTTGTCCAGGTCCGCATATTGCGGGTTCAACAGGTAATCGCGTGCCGCGACCACCTGCACCTCCGGCACTTCGAGGGGCCACTCGTCCGGGTTGTTGACGACAATAAGAATGTTCACAGCAGAACTCTGGCGGATGCCCTCAGCGGGGTTCGATGATCAACAGGTTGGCGTCGTACGTAAGAATGCCGAGCAAAATGGCGCCCACGACGCGGTCAATGGGCGCTTCGGCAATCACCTGCTCGAGCGGCAGGGGCTCGCCGTAATACCCGTAGAGCGCGTGCAGACAGGTCGGCCCGCAAGTCGTGTTGTCCGGCTGTGCTCGAATCTTGAGGTTGAGCTGAACTTTCATCGGCAGCCGCGGCGCGCCACTCGCCCCACGCCGGGCTGTTGGGCGCAAACTCATACGCGAACCCGGCTGCTAACGCAAGCCGCCCGTGCAACCGGCGCGGAGCCCGATCGCGACGTGGAGACGCCACGCGGGGTGGGTAGCGGCCTTGGTCTTGTCGAACCGGCTTCCGAGCCCTATGCTTACCGCCGGTGAACCCGCCCGCTCCCGCTCTTGGTGCCACGAGCGCATGTCCCCTCGCTTATCCGCCGCTGACCGCCGAGGCGCTGGCCCGGATCCATTCCTTTTGCGAACGGGCATTGATGCTGCAGGCTTACGAGGCAGCCCAACCCTTCGGAGCGATTCAGAACTGGCGGGAGCCGGGCGCCCTCGTTCCTGCCATCCGCCTGGCCGCGCATCTCGGGGCTCCCCGGCTCTCCGCGGTGCTCAGTCGGCGGGCGTGGCGGGCGGATCGAACGCATCCGGGACTGGCGGCTTACCACGCCCACGCCATGTTGCAGCGACGGGGGCCATTGCGGGCTTGGGAATTTCTGGAACGTTTCGGTGAACCGTGCGCGGCAGCGCCCGGCGAAAGTCGGATGCATTTTTACTCGATCGGGGTGCTGGCGTTTGCGGCCCTACGCGATTTCGAGACCGCGCGGGAATGGCTGGCGAAGGGGTCGGCCATTGGGGCGGGCTGTTCCTGGATGGCCGTGACCGAGGCGGGTTTGCTGGAGGTGGAAGACCGCTACGAAGAATCCCTGGCCGCCGCCCGTGCTTCCCTCGCGAGCACACCCTGGTATCGCCCCGGCGTCCAGGCGGTCGCGCACGTCCTGCAGTTGCTTGACCGCGACGAGGAAGCTCTGGAGTTGCTCGAAGAAGCCTGCCACCACCTCGAACACTGCCAGGTGACGCGGCAATTGGCCTGTCTGCAGCTCGAGAGCGGCCGGTACGAAGCCGCCTTGGCTACGCTCGCACGTTTCGAAAGCCAGGCGCCGCTCCTCGAGCCTCAGGAACGGGACTGGTTACAGCGGCAGCGATTGGACCTGGCTTGCCGGCGTGGCGCCACGCCCGAAGCGGTGGCGCTGGCACGGAGCATCGACGCCCCAGATTGCCGCGAGTTGGTGCAACGAGCCGAGCGGGGCGGCAGCCACGCGCGGCGGCGAATCGAGGTGCCCTTTATTCGGCAGCACCACATGACCTGCGCCCCGGCAACGCTTTCCGCGCTGGCCCGCTTTTGGGGGCAGCCGGCGGAGCATCTCGAGATCGTCGAGGCCATCTGCTACGACGGCACGCCGGCCCACAGCGAGCGCCGGTGGGCGGAGACCCGCGGTTGGCGGGTTCGGGAATTCACCATCACTTGGGAGGCCGCGGTGGACTTGTTGAACCGGGGTGTGCCTTTCACGTTGACCACCGCGGAGGCCACCAGCGCCCATCTGCAGGCGGTGGTCGGGTATGACGAACTGCGGCGGACCCTTTGCCTCCGCGACCCGTTCTACTACTACACCCACGATCTTCCCGCGGATGCCTTGCTCCAACGGTATCGAGCGACCGGCCCGCGCGGCATGGTTCTGGTGCCCGACGGCCGGGGCGCGCTGTTGGAAGGTCTCGCCTTGCCCGACGCTGCGCTCTACGACCGATTGTTCAAGCTGCATTGCGCCTTGGACCAACACCGGCGCACGGAGGCGAGCCAACACCTTGAAGCGCTGGCGGCCGAATGGCCCTCGCATCGAGTGACCCTGGCCGCCCGGCGTTCCCTGGCCGCGTACGACGGCGATACCATCGCCCAGTTGGCGTGCCTCGACGAATTGCTTCGGCAGTTTCCCGAGGACGACGGCCTCAACCTGGCCAAGCTCTCCTGTCTTCGCGAACTTGCCCACCGCGCTGACCGGATGGCGTTGTTGGAGCTACGGGTGTTCAAGCCAGGCGTCGATCCGATCTTCTGGGAGCGGTATGCCCAGGAGTTGCGGGCGGACGCCCGCCAGCTTGCCGCCGCCGAGAACTGGGTGCGTTGGGCGCTGCGTTACCGGCCCGTGGATCCCGAGCTCATCAGCGCGCGGGCCGACTTGCTCTGGGACCGCCAGGATTTCTTGACGGCGACCCGCTATTACCGGTTGGCAGCCTGCCTGGGCGACCGCCGCGAGTCATTCGCGCAGTCCTACTTTACGGCTCTGCGCCACCAGCGGCGGACCGAAGCTGGCCTGCAGTTTCTGGAGGCCCGCCATGCGCGCCTCGGGCCGTCCTCCGCGGAACCGGCCATCACCTGGATTGAGGCGCTCCAGCAGTTGGGCCGGACGTCAGCGGCCCTGGCCGCACTGGACGCGGGGCTGGCGCGGCGTCCCAATGATGGTCGGCTGCGGCTCTTTGCCGCGGCGTTTCGCGGGCGATGCGGATACTTTGAGGAGGCCGAGAGTTGCCTGCGGGAGGCGCGCGAACAGGTATCGGCCGCGGCCTGGCACCGCGCAGCCGCGGCCCTGGCCGAATTGCGAATCGAAAAACCTGCCGCACTCGAACACTGGCGCAGCGTGCTGGCCACCGAGCCGTTGGCTCACGACGCGATCCGCTCGGTATCCCGTTTGTTGGCGGAGACCGAGGGGCGGGAGGCGGCGCTGCAGTTTCTCGATCGGTTATGCACGCAGTATCCGTTTTCGTGCCCGTTGCTGGCACTGCGCATCGACTGGCTGAAGGAAGCCGAAATGTCCTCCGTGATTCCGGCGCTACGGCAGTTCCTCGACGTGAACCCGGCGAACGCCTGGGCGTGGCGCGAACTGGCTTTGCAGCTCGATGTCACCGGGTCGGCGGGCGAAGCCTTTCAGGCCGCGGAAGAGGCCATCCGGCTCGAGCCCTGCCAGTCGACGGGTTACACCACCCGGGCGAGCATGTACTTGGCGGGCGGACAACTGGAGCCTGCCCGCGCCGCTCTCCGGGAAGCCATCCGGCTCGAGGTCGACAATGGCTACGCGCTGACGCGGTACGTGGCCACCGCCCCCACACTTCCGGAACGGCGGCAGGCACTCGAGGAGGTCGCGGCTGAACTCCGCCGACAGGTGATCTTCCAGGATGCGTTGTTCGCCTACCGTGATGCGGCGTGCGGTCTCATGCCCCCGCGGGCCGTGCTGGATCTGCTGCGGGAGGCGCACGCCGCCCGACCGGATCTGTGGCAAAGCTGGGCGGTGCTGATCGAGCAACTGGTGGATGTCGGGGAACCGGACGAAGCCCTCGAGCTGGCGCGCCAGGCCACCGAGCGGTTCCCCTGGACCCCGGGGGTCTGGGCCGCCCTGGGCCGCGTCGAACAGGTGCGCCTCAATCCCGCCGGCCAGATCGCCGCTCTCGAACGGGCCCTGGAACTGCAACCGGATTGGTCGTTCGCCTCCCGGCAACTGGCCTCGATTTACCGCCGTCAGAATCAACTGCCACAGGCGCGTGCCGTGTTGGAACGCGCCATTGCCGCGGCGCCCTTGGACGCCCTGAATCACAGCTTTCTTGCCCACGTGATGTGGACGCTGGGAGAGCAATCCGCCGCTCTTGAGAGAGTACAGCATTCGATCCGACTGGATCCGGACTGCGAGCCGGCCTGGAATGCGTTGGGCCGATGGACGGCGGAGCTGGGTCAGCCCGGCCTGGCCGCCGAAACAGCCCGGGACTTGACCCGGCGTCGGGCCGGCGATCCCCGTTCATGGTTGTGGCTGGCGAAATCGTTGCCCATTCCAGAAGCGGAGGAGGAGGTGTTCGCCGCGGTCGACCGGGCGCTTGCCTTGAGCCCCCGTTGCGTCGAGGCTTACGACCGCCGGGCGGAGGTGTTGGCTCTACTGGACCGGTTTGACGAAGCTCTGACCCAATGCGCTCCGCACCTATTCCGGGCCGTGCCGCCGGCACTCGGAATTCGCGCGGCCTGGATCGAGGCGCGGCGGGGGAATCTCGCCCAGGCGGTGGTCCGGGCCCAGGCCACCCTGTCGGATCATCCGGAGTACTATGCCGGCTGGCAGCAACTCTCGGATTGGCTGCTCCAGTTGGGCCGCGGAAGCGAGGCCATCCAGGCCGCCGAACGCATGTCGGCACTGGCACCGCACGAACCGGTCCCGCTGGGTTACCTGGGCGATTTAAAACAACAGTTCGGCGATCCCACGGGCGCGCAAGCCGTCTTCCGACGCGCGTTCGAACTGGATCCGGATTACGAATATGCCGGAGGCGAGCTGTTCAAACACCAGTTGGCGGCCCGCGATCTTTCCGCCGCCGAAGCGACGCTCGCCGTCCTCGCCCGGCGGGGTGACAACCCCGGCACCTGGGTGGCCCGCGTCGAACTCGCCGCGGCACACCGCGACGTCAACCAGGCCCGGGAACGGTTCGCCTCGCTGATGGCCTGCGTCGATCTCGAGGAAGCGGGATTCCTCCGTGCCATCGCCGCTTTGGAGGGACTCCTTGACCGGAAGGAACTTAACCGCCTGCTGGAGCATGCAGTGTCCCAACCCGCCGTGCCACCCGGTCTGGCGGCCGCATGGGTGTACCGCCAGACTCGCCGTCGGCGGTGGCGACTACACGCGCGCCTGGCGGCGCTACCGGCCGAGACGGGGGCGCGTCGCCTGGCGGTGCTCCGGTACCTGGATCATCTCGGTGAGATGCTCTCACAGGCCTTGCAGGCGGAGGATATCTTCGTTCCGCCGCAACTCCGACATCACTTCCGACGCATCCTGCGCCGACACGGCGCCTGGTTGCGAGAAGACCAGGCGGGGTGGGGACGAGTAGGGTATCTGCTTACCCTGGTTGGCCGTCCGCGAGCGGTGGTGAAGTGGTTGGGCGATTGGAAGAGCCGGCCCAACGCCGAATCGTGGGTGCTGTACAATCTGGTGTTCATGCTGCAATCGCTTCAACGGTTCGAGGAGGCGCGTGAAGTCATCCGGCATGCCGTGCAACTACGGCATGAACCGCATCAGTTCAGAACCTTCACTATCTGGGCGGCGTTCGAGGAGGCCTTGGCCGGAAATCTGGCCGATGCGGCACGGTATCTCACCCGGCTGCCAGCCGGCGTCCCAGATGACGGTGTGTGGCCCATGCGAGTCATGGCGGAATTGCTGATCACGCTCGGACGCAACCCGGGCGAGTCACGACAGCGACGGTTTGACACCGTCCGTTCCGGACTGCGAACTGCGTTTCCGGATATGCGGCCGTTCGCGGTGTCGGCGGTGACCCGGGAGAGCTATCGACGCTGGATACGGACGGTTGCGGGAGAGCTGGGAGGACTGCGGCCCAGGCTTTGGGGCTGGTGGTTCTACCGGGGGTCGGATTGGGGGTGGGTGCCCATGCTGATCCTGCTGCTGCCCATCGCGTGCGTGGTGCCACCGTTCTGGTTGGTCTGGTGGGGCTGCTACCGACAATTCCGTCCGGTCCGCTAGCCCGGCTTTCCTGCGGAAGCCGGGCTAGCCAGGATTCTTCCGAAGCTCATTACGCGCGGCATGTGGCAAGCCCCCAGCGCCGAGCCTGCCGAACCGCCTGCTCGACCAGCGCGCATCCCCCCCGCGTAGACGCGTCCGGATTACGCATCTCGCTGTCAATCAGCAGCTACCGCTCGAGAAATAGGGTGACAGGTTCAGGGTTCTGCTGCTGCTGCCCATCGCGTGCGTGGTGCCACCGTTCTGGTTGGTCTGGTGGGGCTGCTACCGACAATTCCGTCCGGTCCCCTAGCCAGGGTATTTCCGAAGCTCCCTACCCGCGGCACGAGGCAAGCGCCCAGCGTCGAGCCTGCCGAGCCGCCTGCTCGCCCAGCGCGCATCCCCCCCCGCATAGACGCGCCCGAATTGCGTATCTCGCTGTCAATCAGCAGCTAACGCTCGAGAAATAGGGTGACAGGTTCAGGGTTCTGCACCATGGGGACAGGTTCTGGGGAGGTCTGGCGTGTGGCACGCCGGCCAAAGTGCGGCGATCGACGCAGCCGCTCCTTGAACTGGCTCCGGCGCCGCTGGGTTTCGGCAGCGGAATAGAGTTCCCGGACCAAGCCGAGGAAACCGCGCTGGAGTTCGGCGGCGGACATGTTGCGGGGATGGAAATTGATGTCAAACAGCGTGCAGAGTTCCCAGGCCTCCGGTTGAATCAGACGGCCCTCGGCTTGCAGCCGCGCGTAAAGCGGCGTGCCCGGAAACGCGGTGAGGAAGGTCACCTGCACCTCGTATAATCCCGAATCCCGGACGAACTGCAGCACGTCGTCGAACACCGCCGGTGTGTCGCCGTCGAGACCCAGAATGAAACAGCCGTTTACGGTGATCCCGTAAGACTGAATCCTGGCGATGGCGGTCACGTATCGCTCGAGTTGACGCGATTTCCAGTTGGTCTTGAGCTCGATCCCGTCCAGGCTGGTGCGGCGGGGGCTTTCGAGGCCGACGAGGACCTGCTGGCAGCCCGAGTCGCGCATCAACCCGAGCAGTTCGTCATCCCGGGCCACGCCCAGGTCGGCCTCGGTAAACCAGCGCACCTGTTCTCTGGCCAGCTCGCGCAACAGCCGTTTGTAGTGCTCGCGATGGACGAAGCTGTTGTCGTCGGCAAACTCGATGAAGGGCCGCGGCCAGATCCGCTTGATGGCGCGGATTTCTGCCAGGACATTCTCGACCGGTTTGAGTTTGTAGCTCGAGGTCAGCAGGATCGAGCTGGCGCAGAACTCGCAGCGATGCGGGCAACCCCGGCTGGTTTGTACCGTCAATCGGTTGTACTTCGCCGGATCCAGCAGTTCGAACCGCGGCATCGGCGCGTCGGCCAAATCGAAACCGCCGGGCGCGGTCTCCCGGTAGAACGGCCGCAGGGTTCCCTTTTCGAAGTCGGCCAGGACCTGGGGCCAGAGCCGTTCGCCTTCCCCGATGACCACGCTCGAGCAATGGGCCTTGGTTTGCACGGCCAACGCGCTGACGGGAATGCCGCCCATCACCACCGGGATCCCTATCGCCTCGTAGTGGTCCGCCACTTCCCAGGCTTCCTTCAGTTGCGCCGTGAACGTGCTGATGGCCACCAGATCATAATGATCCGGCAACGTGGAGAGCTCCCGCAGATCGGCGATCTCGCGATAGTCGACTTCGAACCGGGAAGGGGTGAGCCCGGCCAGGGTCAATAACCCCAGGCTGGGCAGCGACGCCACAATCCGGTTGCGATCGACAAAACCGGGCAACGTCAGACCGAGTTGGGTAAGTTGTTCGTTGTGCGCCCGCACTCCGCTCATCGCGATCAATCCAATTCTCATAATCCAAGGGTAGGTCAGAGGGTTAACCGATCGGCCAGCGCCCAGCAGGTGGCGAGGGCGGCCGCCGCCAGGCTTGAAACCGGAACTGCAAACAGCAGGTGCCACTTGGGCCAGTGCGCCATCACCAGGCAACAGAGCGGCATGGTGATGGCCCCCAGCGCGAATCCCCAGGAGCCAATCGTTCCCAGCCACGAGCCGAGATCCAGTTCGCGTGCCGTGAAGTAAAAGACCAGGTTGAGCAGCGCCAGTCCGAAGAACGAGATGTGCCCCAAGCGATACAACCGCCGGCGCAGGCTGCCGTAACCCCCCAGCCAGGATTCCTGATGGAACCGCAACCCAAGCAGACAGCCCGACCCGACGCCGAGAACGATCCAGAGCCAGGCCAGTCCAAGATTCAGCATATAGGCGTTCGTGTTCATAGCTCGTCGACGCGCGCAACCTAGGCCCGTTCCCCGGGGGAGTGGTAATTGATTAAACTGAACCGGCGTTCGACCATTTCAATGCCCGGCGGAGCTGGAGGTTTCTTGCTGTCGCCGATTCCCGCGGTTGCCATAATCACCGGCATGCGCCTGCCACTCATGCCTGGGCCAATCGTTCCTATCGCCCGGTTGCCACACCGCGCCGTCCTTGGCGCCGCGACGCTGCTCGGGTTGCTGGCCGGGCTGCTCGCGACGGGTTCCCTGGCCGACACCGCCCGCGCCCGGCGCGGCATGGTGGTTGCCGAGGACCGAATCGCGGCTGACGTGGGTGCCGCGGTTCTGCGCGATGGCGGCAACGCGGTCGATGCGGCCGTCGCCACGGCCTTTTCGCTCTCCGTAACCCACCCGGCCGCCGGCAACCTGGGTGGCGGCGGGTTTCTGCTTTACCGGGAACCGTCAGGCAAGGCGGTGGCTTACGATTTCCGGGAAACCGCGCCCGCCCGTGCCCACGCCCAAATGTTCCTCGATGACGGTGTCTACAACGAAGCACGCCACCATCGTCAGCATCTTGCCGTGGGCGTTCCCGGCACCGTCGCCGGCCTCCACCTTGCCTGGACCGACGCCGGCAGTCTGCCTTGGGAACGACTGGTGGGGCCGGCCATCGAGTTGGCCGAGGAGGGTTTCGTGATCCCACCGACGCTGGCGCTTTCGTTGAGCAACGCGCTGCCGAAACTGCGCGTTTCGCCCGCCGCGCTCGCGCAGTTCAGCCGTGACGGCCAACCCTACGCGCCCGGTGAACTACTGAAGCAACCCGACCTGGCGCATTCGCTCCGGCTCATCCGGGATCAGGGACCGCGCGGCTTTTACCACGGCGAGGTGGCCGAACGCATCGAGCAGGAAATGCGGCGCCACGGCGGCTGGATCACCCGGGCCGACCTCGCCGGCTACGCGGCCAAACGTCGCCTGCCCGTCCGTGGCCAATACCGTGAGTATGAGGTGCTCTCGATGCCGCCGCCCAGCTCCGGCGGGGTCGTGCTGCTCCTGATGCTGAATATCCTCGAGGGGACGGATCCGACCCAAGCTGGGTCTGGCGCACCGGACACGGTCCATTGGCTGGCCGAAGCCATGCGCCGCGGGTTCGCGGACCGCGCGCTGCACCTGGGCGATCCTGATTTCAATCCCGGGATGCCGGTCGACCGGCTCATTTCCAAGGAGTACGCCGGCGAGCTGCGCCGCACCATCAGGGCGGGACGCGCGTCCGTCTCCGCGACGAACCGGTTCACGTGGCCCGTAGAAAGCGACGCGACGACGCATCTCTCGGTGGTTGACGCGCAGCGCAACGCCGTGGCGCTGACCTACACCCTCGAGGAAAGCTACGGCTCGGGGATCATGGCGCCGGGCACCGGGTTTCTCCTGAACAACGAGATGGGCGATTTCAACGCCGCGCCCGGCCTCACCGCGACCCACGGTCTCATCGGGACCGCCCCGAACCTGGCCGCACCTCGCAAGCGCATGCTCTCGAGCATGAGCCCGACGATTCTGACCCGGGACGGTCGGGTGTTTCTGGTGCTGGGATCGCCCGGCGGCCGCTCGATCATCAACACCGTTCTGCAGGTGATCCTGAACGTGGTCGACCACCGGATGGATCTCCCGGCCGCCGTGGCCGCCTTGCGGGTGCATCACCAATGGCTGCCTGATCGGATTCAGTTCGAGCGCGGAGCCCTGACGCCGCAGTCCCAGGCGGAGTTGGCCAGGCGCGGTCATGCCCTGGTCGAGCAGGAATCGCCTCAAGGCGCCGTCATGGCCATCCGCCTCCATGCCGCCCAGGATGAGCTCGAGGGCGTGGCCGATCCGCGCGCCGGCGATGGCGGGGCACGCGGATGGTAGGGCGTTTGCGCGCGCCCTGGCCGCCGGCACCGAAGGGTTGCCCTGGGTGATCCGGCGCGGTATCCTGCCGCCATGTCAACCTTCTCCGTCCCCTCGAACCGTCGTTCTTTTCTGAAGCGCACCGGCCTGGCCGTCGCCCCCATGCTCATCCCTTCGTCGGTCTGGATGGCGCGCGGCGCCTCCGGTCCCAACAACCGGATCACCTTCGGTTACATCGGCGCGGGCAAACAAGCGCATCACCTGCTCAACAGTTTCCTGCCCCATACCGATGTGCAGGTGGTGGCGGTGTGCGACGTCGATACCACGCGCCGCGAGCATTACCGGAAACTGGTCGAAGACTTCTACCGCACGAAACAGGACCGGGATTTTCGCGGGTGCGATGCGCTGGCCGATTTCCGTCAGCTCAATGCCCGGAAAGACATCGACGCCGTCGTCATTTCCACGCCCGATCACTGGCATGCCGCGCAGGTCATCGACGCCGCCAACGCCGGCAAGGACATTTACTGCGAGAAACCGCTTTCCCTGACCATCGCCGAGGCGCGCGCCATGGTGGAGGCCGTCCGGCGGAACGAGCGCGTGCTGCAAACCGGCTCGATGCAACGGTCGGACAACGCCTTTTACAAAGGCTGCACCCTCGTCCGCAACGGTGTCATCGGTGAGGTGAAGCAAGTCTACGTTTCGATCGGCGGCCCCAGCAAATGGTGCGATTTGCCCGGGGAACCGATGGAGCCGGGTCTCGACTGGAATCAGTGGCTCGGTCCCGCCCCGGTGCGCCCTTACAACTCGGTCCTGAGCCCGCGCGGCGTGCACGACCACTTCCCGAACTGGCGGTCCTACCGCGAATACTCGGGCGGGGGCATGACCGACTGGGGAGCGCACCATTTCGATATCGCCCAGTGGGGCCTCGGCATGGACGAAAGCGGCCCGGTCGAGATCATCCCGCCGGGGGTGCAGGGTGTCGATCAGTTGACCTACCGCTACGCCAACGGCGTGGTCATGGTGCGAGGCGGATTGCAGGGTTACAAGTTCGGCGTGGTCTTCGTCGGTGACAAAGGTAAGATCTGCGTCGATCGCGGCCGGTTCCAGCCCGAGCCCGAATCGCTCGGGCAGACCGACCCGAGCAAACTGCCGGTGCAGCTCTATCGCAGCACCAATCACTATCGGGACTTTGTTCAGTGCATTCGCAGCCGGCAGCGGCCGATCTGTGACGTCGAGGTCGGCGCGCGCTCCGTGACCGTCTGTCACCTGGGCAACCTCGCGTATTGGCACCAGCGCGCGCTCAAGTGGGATCCCAAGGCCGAACGATTCCTCGGCGATGCCGAAGCCAATAACTGGCTCGATAACGCCAAGCGCGATCCGTGGAAGGCTTAATCCGCGCGTTTTGGTCTCCGCCAACGGTCGCTTTGAAACCGCACGGATTGTCTCCCGGAGATTCGGAGAAATCCCGGGGACGATCAACCTGACACGCTGCGCCATTGCGTCATGCGCGGCAGCGTCACTCTCCGCTTGCGCGACTGAAAGCAGCGGGCTAAGCGACCGTGGTGATTTTCGAAGCGCGCTCGAAGCGGCCGGCCTCGCGTCCGTCGCGCGCCGCGAGGGCGAGCGAGAGCATTTGGATGGGGAGAATCTCGACGATAGGGCGGAGGATGGGCGCGGTTGGGGGCAGCAGCAGGGCAGGGGATGAGGCGCCTTGGGTGGCGGCCCAGGCCGCGCGTCCGCCGGCGTGCAGAATATCGTCGAACAGGCGTCGGTTCAGGGCGGTGGTGCGAGCATCGCCGGCAAGGACCAGGACGAGTGTCCGTGGGCCGATCAGTTCGAGGGGACCGTGGCGGAAGGCGGCGCAGCTCATCCCTTCGGCGGGGTAACGGCTGGATTCTTTCAATATGAGACCGGCGGTGGCGGTGGTGGCGAGCGATTCGGCCCGGCCGGTGATGAAGAGGCTGTGGAGATCGTCGGTCATTCCGATCAGTTCACCGACGCGATCGCGCCAGCGGCCGAGGTAAGCCTGGACCGCTTCCTCGGCCTCCTGCAGTTGCCGCAATGCCAGGTCGAGATCACCGTCACCCAGGAGGGCGCCGAGCCAGTGGAGGGCGGCCAGGGTGTTCAGGTACGATTTGCATGAAACGGTGGATTCGACCCCGGCGTGCAGCAGGAGCGTGCTGCCGGCGGTCCGGCCGAGGGTGGAAGCCTCATGGTTGGTGATTCCCAGCAGATGACCGAACTCGCCGGCACGCGAGAGCAGTTGCTTGATTTCGGCGCTTTCGCCCGACTGGGAGACCGCGATCAGCAGGGTGTCAGGGCGGTAGAGCGCGTCGAAACCGAGGAGCAGTTCGGCGGTTTCGATCCAGCACGAGTGCACGCCGTGGCGGTTGAGAGCCAGGTGAAGGGGGTAGAGCGCGTAGAGCGAACTGCCCATACCGGTCAGCACCACTCGTCGGTAGGTGCCGTTGGCGAGCTTGCGGGCGAGGCCCTGCAGAGCGGCGCTGGAGTGGAGCTGGATTCGGAGGTTACGGAGCGTTGCCGGTTGCTCGAGAATATCGCGCACGTAGGGGCCTTCGACGATGCTGAAGGGTGGCGAGGTGCGCGTGGCGGTTGGGTGGCTGGAAGGCTCGGCGGGAGATTGAGGCGGTTGGTTCATTCGGGTCCGGCTGGCATTGGCTTACGCGAATGACGCATAAAAGCCCATGGGGGAGTCTGATTCGAGGTTGGGAATGCGTCTCATGATGGTAACCCATGGTCACGCACAGGTGCCAGGCTCGCCAAGGGGGAGACCGCGCCCCCTTGGCGGGCTCTGCGGGCTTTGCGAGAGCAGGACCCGGCGAAGCCTGACCCAAGCGACAGAATGAGAACTACTGCGAAGACCTTGTCCATATACTGGTAAATGAGCCGGTAGCGAGTCAGGTCATTCCCGGCCGAGCAGTTGGCAGGCGCCCTGGACGAGACGCTGGGCGATGTCGGCCACGAGTTGGTCGGGCACACCGATTTGGGGGTTGGCGGACTGAGAGAGCATGTGGCACTGGTCGTTCACGTAATCGATGGTGACGAACTCCCCGGACGGGGTCAGGGCGACCTCGGTCGAGAAGAAGGTCATGCCGGTCAACTCGGCGATGCGATGGGCGAGGGCGTCGAGCGGCCAGAGGGGGGTGTTCCCGATGTCGATGGTTTCGACGGGGCCGTAGTGATCGTTGTAACAGTTCCAGCAGCAGGTGTAGGTGGAGCCAAAGACATAATAGACCCGGTAGTACGCGGGGCAACCGTCGATCAGCCGGGGTTGGATGCGCTGCTGGAGGAGGTAATGGTGGTCGGGCCAGGCGCGCGCGGCGCGGGCGAGGTCGGCTTCGCTCGTGGCATCCAGGATCACGCCGCGGCGGCCGTAGCCCATGGCGGGTTTGATGACAAAGGGTTGGCCAAGCGCGGTGCGCTGGGCTTCGTCGAGGCGGAAGGTATCGAGTTGATTGTGGGGGACGATAACGCTGTAAGGCGTATGGATCCCGGCCTGAATCAGGCGATAGTGCATCGCGGCCTTGTCAATGGCAGCCAGGGCCTTTTCCAGCGGATCGATCACCCGGGTTTCGCGGGTCGTGGCCAGACGCACGAGGCGATGGAAGTTCTCCTCGGGTTGGTGATGTTCACTGTGCATGTTGAGCAGCACCCGCGCCCAGAGTTGACGGTTTTCGAACTCATGGATGAAGGCGTCCACCCAGAGGGGCTCGACCAGGAAGAAGTTGAGACGTCGATCCGCGCAGGCCCGTTGGATGCAGTGGATGAACCAGTCATCCGCATCCAGCTTGTGCGTCATGACCAAGTCGTAGATCCGCATCCGATGGCGCGATTATCGGGAGGCGGGGGGGGAAATGTCAATGGCGGCGGCGTGGGCCGCGCCGCCCGCGAAACCGCGGGCGACCTTTGGAGTCTGGTGACCCGCGGGGGTGCGGTGGGTCGCAGTGGGTGGCGGCGCCGAGGAACACGGCGTGAATGGCGCGCATGGCGGATTCGGCCTGGGCGAGTTTGATGACAACGGAGATCTTGATTTCGCTGGTGGAGATCATGCCGATGTTGACGCCTTCGCGGGCGAGGACATCGAACATTTTGCCGGCGACACCGCTGTGGCTTTTCATGCCGACGCCCACGATCGAGAGTTTGGCGATCTGTTCGTCGGCGATGACCTCCCGGAAGCCGACTTCGGCCTGGAGGGCATCGATGACCTTGCGGGCCTTGAGCAGTTCCGGTTTGTCGACCGTGAACGAGAGGTCGGTGGCGGGGGTGCCGGCGCCGTGGCTGATGTTCTGCACGATCATGTCGACGTTGATCGTGGCGTCGCCCAGGGACTTGAAGATGCGCGCCGCGACCCCGGGTTTGTCCGGGACGGCCACGAGCGTGACCTTGGCCTGGTTTTTGTCGACCGAGACGCCGCGGATGACGACGTCCTCCATGCTGCGGGTTTCCTCTTTCACGATGGTTCCTGGGTTGTCATTAAGGCTGGAGCGGACTTCGAAGACGACGCCGAATTTCTTGGCGAACTCGACCGAGCGCGACTGCATGACCTTGGCGCCGAGGCTGGCCAGTTCGAGCATTTCGTCATAGGAAATCTCGTCGAGTTTGCGGGCGTCCGGGACGATGCGGGGGTCGGCGGTATAAACGCCGTCGACATCGGTGTAGATCTGGCAGAGATCGGCTTTGATGGCGGCGGCGAGGGCGATGGCGGTCAGATCGGAGCCGCCGCGGCCCAGGGTGGTGATCTGGCCTTCGGGGGTTTGGCCCTGGAACCCGGCGACGATGACGACCTGGCCGGCGTTGAGGAGTTCGTGGATCCGCTTGGGGCTGATGTTCTGGATCTTGGCCTTGGTGTGGACGCCGTCGGTCACGATCCCAGCCTGGGCGCCGGTGAGCGAGACGGCATGGATATCGAGGGCATGCAGGGCCATGGCGGCGAGGGCGATGGTGGTCTGTTCGCCCGTGGCCAGCAGCATGTCCATCTCCCGCTCGGAGGGGAGGGGCATGATTTCCCGCGCGAGCTTGATCAGGTTGTCCGTGACTCCGCTCATGGCGGAGACGACGACGACGACGCGGTCGCCGGCCTGGTGATAGCGGGCGACCCGGGCGGCGACGTTGCGGATGCGTTCGGTGTTGGCGACCGAGGTGCCGCCGTATTTCTGGACGATGAGTGCCATGGCCGGTGGTTTAGGAAAAGGTCTCGACGCGGAGGAGCACGGGAGCCGCCTTGATGGCGGATAGCTTGGCGATGCGGCTGAGGGCGCCGGTCATCACCGCGTTCGGCGCATCGTGGATCATCAGGATCAGGGGCACGCTCCTGCCTTCGTGTCCTTCCGGCTGGATGACGGAAGAGATGCCGATGCGAGCGCGGCCGAGGATGGCGGCGATGCGGGCGAGCACGCCCGGGCGATCGACGACATCCAGGCGGATGTAGTAACGGCAGACGGCCCGGGCCATGGGAAGCACCCGGCCCCGGGGGTTGTGGGAGACAAACGGCGGAATCCGGTGCCGCGTTCCAAATTTGAGGTCGAGGGCGGCATCCGCAATGTCGCTCAATACCGCGCTGGCCGTGGCATCCTGACCGGCGCCGCGCCCGTAAAAGAGGGTGTCGCCGACCACGTCGCCCCGAACGAAGATGGCGTTGAAGACCCCACCCACATTGGCCAGCACATGCGTGTCCGGGATCAGGGCGGGATAGACCGAAACCTGAATGCGCGGACCGGTCTTCTTGACGATGCCCAGCAGTTTAATGGTGTAACCCAACTGCGCGGCGAACTGGATGTCGAGGCGCGAAATCCGGCGAATCCCTTCGACATGGATGGATCCAGGTTGGATCCAGAAACCGTGGGCGAGCGAGGCCAGGATCCCGATCTTGTGCATGGAATCGAAGCCATCGACATCCAGCGAAGGTTCGGCTTCGGCATAACCCTGGACCTGGGCGTCCCGCAGCACCTCCGCGAAGTCGGCCCCTTCGGCTTTCATCCGGCTGAGGATGTAATTGCACGTGCCATTGACGATGCCGTAGAGGTGGGTGATGCGGTTTCCGACGAAACCCTCGCGGAGGGCTTTGATGATGGGAATGCCGCCGGCGACGCTGGCCTCGTAGTAGAGATTGGTTTGATGGCGTTTGGCGGCTTCGAACAATTCCTCGCCATGCGCCGAGAGCAGGGCCTTGTTGGCGGTGACGACCGGCTTGCCGAGCCGCAGGGCGGTGAGAATCATCTCGCGGGCGACGGTCGTGCCGCCAGCGAGTTCCGCGACCAACTGGACCCGGGGATCCTCGACCACCGCGCGCCAGTCCGTGGTCATCAACGCTTCGGGGATCTCCACTTTCCGGGGTTCATCGAAAGCCTTGACCGCGATCTTGAGGAGGTTGATGCGGACGCCGAGCCGCGAGGTGAGCAGCGAACCATTGCGTCGCCAGGCCTGGAAGACGCCGCCTCCGACCGTGCCACCACCGATCATCCCCAGGTTAACCTGCTGCATAGGGGTGGAGAGATTGCCGTGGGCGCGGACCTGCGACAATTGTTTTTTTATGGGGTTTTCCCGGGGAATGGAGTGGCAAATGGAATGGGAAGGGCTATGGTGCGTAGAACTATTTGTGATGAGTGCAGAGCATTTCCTCACCTGGGACTACCAGTTCAAACTGGCCGACGGCACGGTGAAACGATTCCGGATACGCCTGAGAGAACCGGATTTGCAGTTGAGCCTCGAGCCTCATGGCGCGCTGCCGGACTGGACGCGGTTGGAACATCATCAATGCACGAACTGTCCCCTGCCGGCCGATCAGCACACCCATTGTCCCGTGGCGGTCGGCATGGCCGAAGCCATCGAGTCGTTCCGGGATTGTTTGTCGACCGAGCCGGCTGAGATCGTGATCCGCGGCGAGAACCGGGAGTACCGGCGGGAGGCGCCGCTCCAATACGGCGTCAGCTCGCTGATGGGTTTGTACATGGTAACCAGCGGTTGCCCGATCATGGATAAGCTGCGGCCCATGGCGCGCACGCATCTGCCGTTTGCCCGGATCGAGGAAACCACCTACCGCCTGGTCTCGATGTATCTGATGGCCCAGTACTTCGTCCAACTGCACGGCGGCCAGCCTGACTGGGAATTGCGAGAACTGGTGGGGTTGTGCGAAGACGTGGGGCAGGTGAACCAGGGTTTCTCGCGCCGGTTGCTGAGCATCAATCCACGGGATGCGAGCCTCAACGGACTGGCCAGCCTGGATTGTTTCACGATGAGCGCCGCCTTTGCGATCGATCGTGAGCAACTGAGCGAATTGGAAGCCATGTTCCGACCCTATTGGGACGCCGCGGACGATCCCCTGGCGGGATTGGTCTGACCTTTACCCCGGGCGCCATGCTTACAAACACCAACCTCCTTGCCCTGCTGACGGCCCTGGCGCTGCTCACCCCTCCGTGCCCAGCCGCCGTTGCCCAAAACGCGTCTCTAGCCAGCCCGGAAACCGCGGGTTTGCACCCGGCCAAATTGTCCGAGATCGACGCCGCCATCGCCGCCGCCATTGCCGATCAGCGTTGTCCGGGCGCTGTGCTCTGGTTCGAGCACCGCAACACGGTCCATCATCGCGCCTATGGTCAGCGCGCCACCGTTCCCACCGCCGAGCCGATGACTTGCGACACGGTTTTCGATGCCGCTTCGCTCACGAAGGTCGTCGCCACCACTCCCGCCATCCTGCTGTTGATCGAGCGGGGCAGCCTCGACCTGGACGATCAAGTCAGCGCATGCCTGCCCGAATTCACTGGCGCCGGCCGCGAGCAGGTGCGGATCCGGCATCTGCTCACGCATACTTCCGGACTGCGGCCGGGCATCAGCGCCAAACCCGACTGGCTCGGCTACGACCGCGCGATTCAGCTCGCCTGCGCCGAGATCCCCACGGCCTCACCCGGGACCGTGTTCCGGTATAGCGACGTCAATTTCATTCTGCTCGGTGAGATCGTCCGGCAGGTTGGCGGTCAAACGCTCGACCGGTTTGTTCGCGAACACTTTTACCTCCCCCTGAAGATGGCCGACACCCGTTTCCTGCCGCCGGCAAGCCAGCTGCCGCGCATTGCCCCCACCACCCGCGAGGGCGATTCCGTCGTGCGGGGCATGGTCCACGATCCCACCGCTCGTCGCATGGGCGGGGTGGCCGGCCACGCCGGGCTCTTCACCACCGCCGCCGACCTCGCCCGTTTCAGCCGGATGTTGCTTAACGAAGGCGAGCTCGACGGGGTGCGAGTCCTCAAGCCGAGCACCGTGCGCCTGATGGTCTCGGTCCAGACTGCGGAACCCGTGCCGGACCGCCGCGGACTGGGTTGGGACATTGACAGTGGTTACGCCGGTCCGCGCGGCGCGCATTTCCCCGTCGGTTCATACGGCCATACCGGCTGGACCGGCACCTCCCTCTGGATCGATCCTTTCTCCCGCACGTTTGTGATTCTCCTTTCCAACCGGAACCATCCGAGCGAAGAGGGAAGCGTCGTCGCGCTCCGCCGCGTGGTGGGCACGCTGGCCGCCGAAGCCGTCGCCGATTTCAACTTTCTCTTTGTGCCGGGCGCCCTGGCTCGCCGCCCGACGGAGGAGAAGGGGATGGCGCCGCCGTCGGTCGCGACCGTGCGCGTATTGAATGGGGTCGATGTCCTGCGCCGCGATGGTTTCGCCCCGTTGCGCGGGCTGCGGGTGGGGCTGATCACCAACCACACCGGCCATGATCGCGACCGGCAACCACTGATCGACCTGCTCTGGGCCGAACCCGACGTGCAACTCAAAGTCCTGTTCAGTCCCGAACACGGAATCCGCGGCCAACTCGACGAGGGCGTTGGCGACAGTACGGACGCCCGGACCGGGCTTCCGGTTTACAGCCTCTACGGGCAGCGCCGCAAACCGGGTCCCGATCAACTGGCGGATCTCGACGCGTTGGTGTTCGACATTCAAGATATCGGCTGCCGGTTTTACACCTACATCTCCACGCTCGGGCTCTGCCTGGAGGCGGCGGCGGAACAGCATCTCAAGTTTTTCGTGCTCGACCGGGTTAATCCGATCAACGGCACGACGGTCGAGGGCCCGGTCCACACCGGCGAGAGCAGCTTCACCGCGTTTCATGCCCTGCCGGTGCGTCACGGCATGACCGTGGGCGAATTGGCCCGCATGTTCAACGCCGAGCGTGGCTGGCACGCCGATCTCACCGTCGTCCCCCTGGAGAACTGGCGGCGCAATCTCTGGTTCGATCAGACCCTCCAGCCCTGGACCAATCCCTCGCCCAACATGCGCAATCTCAACGAAGCCACGCTTTACCCGGGGGTCGGCCTGCTCGAAAGCGCCCTCTCGGTCGGACGCGGCACGGACACGCCCTTCGAAGTGATCGGCGCGCCTTACATCGACGACCGGGTTTGGGCCGAGGCGCTCAACCGCGTGGGCTTGCCTGGCGTCCGCTTTGTCCCCACGCGGTTCACGCCCAACGCCAGCGTTTTCCAGGGCCAGACTTGCGGCGGCGTCCAACTGATCGTGACCGACCGCGACCGGCTCAAGGCGGTCGAGCTCGGGATCGCCCTGGCGGTGACCCTGCAGCGCCTCTACCCCGGCCAGTTTGCCTTGGACAAGGTGCAGACCCTCCTGCGGCACGCGCCCACTATTGAAGCCATTCGTTCCGGGCAATCGGTGGGGGAAATCACTCGCCTGTGGCTCGCCGAGCTCGAGTCGTTCAACCGCCGACGCCAAGCCTTTCTCCTCTATCCCTGAGCCGGCAAGATTTCCGATTTGTCGGTTGGCATCCGTGCGATACCGCGCTAACAATGGGCCGTCGATGGTTCCCGAAATGGCTTGCTGAGGGGTGCCGGCGACTTGGTAGCCATGAATTTGCCGAATAAACTGACGCTCGCGCGGCTCTTCCTGACCTTCGGGTTTCTGATCTTCTTCTTCACGACCTTTCCTTTCTCCGAAACGCTGGCCCTGGTCCTCTTTGTGGTGGCGAGCATCACGGATCTCTACGATGGCCGGATCGCTCGGCGGGACAAGTTGATCACCAACTTCGGGATCCTCATGGATCCCCTCGTGGACAAGATCCTGATTTGCTCCGCCTTTATCGCCTTCGTCGATCGGGGGCTCATGCCGGCCTGGATGGTGATCCTCATCGTTGCCCGCGAGTTGGCCATCACGGGGCTGCGCCTGCTCGCCGTGTCGAAGAACGTCGTGCTCGCCGCCGATCGCAGCGGCAAACACAAGACCATCTCCCAAATGGTCGCCATCATTTCCATCCTGGTGCTGATCAGTTACCCCGAGTGGGGCGGCTGGGCCCGGGTCGTTTTTGAATTCCCCCTGTTCGGCAGTCCGTGGACTCACTGGTTCACTGAACTGAGCAAATGGGTGGCCGTTCTGTTCACCGTCCTCTCCGGCAGCCTCTACCTCTGGGGCAACCGCTCCATTTACATGCACGACCTTTGAGTGCTGATCCCGGTCCACCCCATGATCCCTCGCGCCACCCCCGCGGCGCGGCCGCCCGGTTCCAGCGCTGGTCCGTCTTCCTCGCGCAGGGGTTTGGATTGTGCGCCCGCCTCCCCGCGCCCGGCACCTGGGGATCCCTGCTCGGTTTGATGGTATTCGCCGCGCTGGCCTGGCCGGGGAGCTACCCGCTTTACCTGGCGGGGACGGTATTTCTGCTCGGGGTCAGCGTCCCCGTATGCACCGTGGCCGAGCTCGCCCTTGGCCAGAAAGACCCGGGCTCGGTGGTCCTGGACGAAGTGGTTGCCATGCCGCTCTGCTATTTGGGGTGGGTGACCGACAGGTGGCTCGCCACCGGGCGTTGTTCGCTCGAAGATCTGCTCGCCCAACCCCACGCCTGGTTGATCGTGGGCTCGGGGTTCCTTGTCTTCCGATGTCTGGACATCGCCAAACCATGGCCCATCCGCGCGGTTCAGAGTATGCCTGGAGGCTGGGGCGTAATGCTGGATGATTTCCTCGCCGCACTCGGCACCGCGACGATCCTCCTGCTGCTGACCCGCGCAGTCTAGCCCGGGTTCTCCTCAGGCCGGCGCAGCAGTCGGCCTGTCCGCCGACGCCTGGGCGCAGGCGGAGGACACGGTCTGACAGGGCTGTCCGCGCTACCGATCACGCTGGCTACCCCGCTGAACCAACCCGCGCGTCCGGCCGCGTCCGGACTGCGCATCTCGTTGTCAATCAGCAGTTACCGCTCGACGAATAGGGTGACAGGTTCAGGGTTCGGCGTGCGAAAGCTCCAGGATCGGCATGGGTATTCGCGAGCGCCTTGAGAGCGCCTTGAGAGCTTGCGTCGGCCAAGTCGGCGCGTAGCATGGCACCTAATCGCGGACGCATATCCGGGATGGTCCCGGGCAGGCGGCCGGCGTCGAAACCAGAAGCACTCATGAAACGAACCGCGGTCATCACGGGGGCTGGTAGTGGTGTCGGTCAGGCCATCGCTCTCGCCCTCGTCCGACAAGGCTGGCAGGTGGCCTTGATCGGTCGCCGACCCGAGGCGTTGGCCGAGACGGTGCGGTTGGCCGGGGATGCCGGGCCGCGCTGCCTGTCATGGCCATGCGATGTCGGCGATCCCGCCGCGGTCGAGCAAATGGGCAGGGGCGTGCTTGCCGCCTTCGAGGAGGTCGAGGTGCTGGTTAACGCGGCGGGGACCAATGCGCCGCAGCGGTCGTTGGCGGTCCTTTCCGATAAGGATTACCAGGCGATGATCAACACGAACCTGAATGGAGCGTATTACTGCGTGCAGGCCTTCCTGCCGCACATGCGCCAGCGCGGCTCCGGCACCTTCGTCAACATTGTGTCGGATGCCGGGAAAGCGGCCTCGCCCAAAGCCGGCCCCGCCTATGTCATGAGCAAGTTCGGTCTCGCGGGGCTGAACCAGAGCATCAACGCCGAAGAACGGGCCAACGGCATTCGAGCCTGCGCGGTATTTCCGGGTGACATCGACACGCCGCTGCTCGAACGACGTCCGCAACCGCCCGATGCCGCGGCGCGCTCGCGGATGTTGCGGACTGAGGACGTGGCGGAGTGCGCGCTCCTCTGCATCAACCTGCCGGCGCACGCGATTGTCGAGGAACTCGTAATTAGACCCAGATAGCGCGCGGGAAAGCCCTGAGTCGGCAGCCGATGCATTCGCGACCGAAAGCCGGCAAGCACCTCTTGACTTTGGTGACATCCCACTGGAAAAAGCCCATGCCAAGGCCGGTTGACGCGTAGCTCGACAGGCGAACAATAAGGCTGCGTCAACACGTTCTCATTCGCAATGAGAAGGTCAGGGGTTCGAATCCCCTCGGCTCCACCATTTTGAAAGCGTCTGCAAGGCTGTGAAAGCCTGAAGGCCAGGAGGTTAGGTCCGCTCTCTGTCCAGCCGAGCGTTTTGTGCGACGGTCTGCAATTCCGGGCAATCGTAGGAACGGTTTCCAAACATTTGCCAAATATTTGGCACCTGACTCAACCGGACGGCGCGCTGTCGGCCATCGCGCACGCAACGATGGAAGAGCGGTAGGTATGGAGTGGCACCCCGAAGATTTCGTTCGTCGCCTGGCAGCCGCCGATCACAAGGCTGACGAGTCGCCCCTTTGAATCTACGATGGGCGCACCGCTACACCCGCGATACGCATCGTGGCCCTTGTGGGGCGAGCCGAGGCCAAAGGCTAGCCGACCCGATTCCCCTTCCCTGAGAAACGACATGCCGACCTCAAACTGGGGTTGGAATTCGAGGAAGAGACCAGAATGGCAAGGAGTCACCAGTCCGAAGAAGCCGTATCCTTCATCGACAGAAGGTGGGGCCACGTCCTCGATTGCGAACCGGCATTTCTTTTCCTCCTTGGCAATGGCGTGGAGCCCGACCACGTGCTGGTACAACGGTTTCGTGGTCGCTGGCACTAACACTGCGAAAAAGTCTAGGTCCAGGACATCGGGCTCCGCGAGCGAGAACTGCCGAAAGTACGTCGGTGCTCCGAAGAAGTACAGTTCTGACGATGGCACGAGGAAAGACTGAAAGGCCCCTGAACACGGCTCAAGACCGCGAAGGGCAACGGGTTACGACCAACCTTTGCAGGCTTTCGATTTGGGCGCGGTCGAGCCCTGCGGCGAAAGATTGAAAAGGGTCAGGGGCATGGCTCGGCCAGCGCCATGCAAAAGGGTCGCAGGCCGGATGATATCGTGACTAGCGACCTTGCCCTTTGCCTGAAGGTTTACTGATCTGCAAAGAATTAGCCGACCGGTCATCGCGCACGGCAGCTCTTGCGAACGCTTCGACCACGCGTTGTGGTGTGGATCTGACGATCACTTGGGAGGAGGTAGTTGGCTTCTCGCCCGACAATCGCTCAACATCCTCATGGAAAGTGGCACACTTTCCTGCCAATGAAACGCTATTCATAGTTTTCCTTTCGACTGACCAGTAGAAGCATCACAGTTGCCAAAACATCGGCGATCACCCCGCCTGTATGCACGAACGCAGACCGCTTGATCCACTCAGCATATTTAGAACACCCTGCGTTCGAATAGTCAAATGTGCTTGGGACATTCCCGAGTATTCCCGGCCTGTCAGAGTCGACAGTCAGAAATCCGAGATGTTCAAATTTGCCAAGCGATCTATTCATGAATCTGATCGGGAATACTGCAGCAGCCTGATAGAATTTCTCCCAGTCTGGTCGAGAGCAGTCAAACCTTGTACTTTTGAGCAAGTCATTACACAAGAAACATTGATGGATATGCGGCGCCCAAATGTTCTTTCTATCATTACATCCCAACAGCGACGCAAATGCGGAATTCTGTCCAACCAAATGATAGGATGGAAAGTATTCGGGAGGTCTTGTAGAGGACTCGGACCTCGCCAGAGTGTATACTCGGACCCTTCCGAGGTCTTTTGGATCCGCTTCGTCGACTCGACATACCTTCAAAGTGCAATGAAGTAGAGCCGAGTTAACGTCCAAAACTTGAGAAAACGCCAACCGCAACTTGTTGGCCAGACCAGAGATGTCGGCTGCCTTCATACTCTCAAGTCCATCTTCGAGCCCCTTTTCCGCGACTTGGCCAGCGAACTGGCGGACGCCGTGAACCACACCAAGATGCAGAGTCGAAGCGTACGCCCAGATAATAGAGGACCGCACGTCTCTCGCCATGCAGCGGCCCTTTTCTGTCAGTTTCGCCCACCGGTAAAACTGCCTCAGAATCTTGATCGCGACCAAGTACTTGGACGTCGCAATGCACTCTAGTGCCCCGGAAGGCTCAGCTGCTTTAAACATGGGATTTCCCACATGAAACACATGGCCCCGCCCACGTCGAGATAAATGTCAACCGGGACATCCCTTTTGGGCCTAAGCCTCTTGAGCTGCATGGCTGCGGGGACGGTGCGGAATAGTTGCAGGAACGGTGCAAATCGGCTGCGGGCAGAACGTGCAGAAGCGAAGCGGGAGGCGGTGCTTCACACGTCCTACGGGTGCAGTCGCTTTGGAAGCTCATCAAGGAAGGGGTCGATCTCTTTCCTAAATTCAGTTCCAAATGTTCCGGTCGGCAAATGTTTCGATGGCTTAAAGCTGAACCGTCACCGGGGATCGCCCTGATGTGAATAGCCCAGCGCTTTTCATTGTCGGTTGCGTGCCGGACACCGAGCAGCAGGAGTACGGACCTCACCTGGACTAAGCAACCGCTTGCGATGCCGTTCACCGCCGCCCCGTCCACGATGGCATGGAGGTGAATCGTGTTCAGGGCGAGATCCATTACCGTGCGAGGTGCCTGGACGCTCATTTAGCTCGAAAGAAGTTTTCGCATCCAATGTAACGACGCGAGGGTGGTCAACTAAGCTCGCGGTTGGAGCGGTTGGATAGCGTCCTGATTGGATTGAGGGGGCTTGCGCAGAGGGATGAAACCTTGGCTTCTGTTCACGCGCTCAATCGTCAAGCCACTCAAGCGGTGCGTTACTCGCAGCCTTCAGTCCGCCAAGGCCAGCCATGTCTCGCGCAAGATTTAGCGGGAGTCAGGGCGGTCAGAGGCGGCGAGCGGATGCTCGGGCTTTTCTTGGGGGGCTTTATTTGGTTGCTGGCTCGATTCCTGAGCTGTAGTTTGCCCTTGTGACCTTCCGATTCGACACCGCAAAGGCTACCCAAGCGGCTTGTCAGTTCATCAGGCACGAGGGTGGATGCATCAACATCATGAAGCTTGTCAAGCTCATGTATCTGCTCGATCGACTGGCCATCAAGCACTTGGGCATGCCCGTCGCTGGCGGGAGATACTTTTCGATGCGTAATGGTCCAGTCACGAGTGAGGTTTTGGACTTGGTCAACTCGGGGAGCTTGGCCTGCGACTCAACTGACTTGTGGGAGCAATTTATCACCGACCGGGATCAACATCTGGTCGGACTGAAAAGCCACGAGGCGCCAAGAGACGAACTGTCCGACGCGGAAATGACGCTCATCCAAGAATTGTGGGATGAGCATGGCGGCAAGGATCAATGGGAATTGCGAGATTGGTGCCATGAGAACTGCGAAGAATGGAGTCCGCTGGAGAACGGACGTCTCAACATATCATTGAGTGAGATTGCCAGCGCAGTCGGACTCAGTCCTCGAGTGGCGGAAGAATTGGAGACTGACGCAAAGGAACATCGATTCATCGGAAGTCTTCTGCGGCGTTCCTGATGGGGGAATCATGTCTCTGGGCTATGGCTCTGTTCTGAGATGCAGTGAAGCGCCGCGGCACCTCTGGATCATACTCTCCAAACCGGAAGAAACTGACGGAAAAATCCTCTTCGCCAATTTCACGGCCGCCTACGAAGATGACGGGCTTGTCATCGGACCCCAGGATTTTCCTCGTGTCTTGACGAAGCCTTCAACAATAGCGTTTGGTCGCTCTCATGGTCCCGTTCTCCTGTGTGATTTGGAAGCCGCCGTCCAGAAGGGTTGTTTTTCGCCAATCCAACAACCAATTCCCATCCTCACCTTGACCCGGATTATTGAAGCAGCTCATCGTTCCGACCTGCTTTCCCCTGCCAAGAAGCGCCTGCTTCCGCATCATGCGCCCGAAAGCTAGATCGGCTTGGATTGTCGAGTGGGTCCACTACCGCGATGACATTCGGTCGCTGTTGGATTCACGACCGCATATTCTACCGCATCGTTGGAACACTGATCGGATTAAGGACTACATGCGCGTCCTTTACTGGAACTCGCCTCTGCATAATCCGATTGAAACGCTCGTGCACATCAATAAAAAAAAGCCGCAGGGCATTTTTGTAGAAGGGATGACGTATGGGGACGCCACCCATTTAAGAGCGACATTCACCAGAGACTTGAAGATATTTAGGCAAGCTCAGAAACTCGTCATGGAGTGGACGCAGCCGGGACGGAGAGAACTCGACCGTGAAAAGGGAAGGCTTGTCCAAGTCAGCGATGATGTCTCCCGGCGAGTGGAATTGTAGGTGCTGGGTTCTTTGTTGAGGGCGCGGGAGTCGAAGCAGGAAGCAGCTTGTCAAGCTGACGGTGCTCCAGCAAATCCAGTGATGACTCTCCTTGGACCGCGCGTCGGTCTGAAGTCCACGTGACCAATCAGTTTGACTAGCGCCATCCTCACCGCGTGTACCAGGGTCGAAAGCGCTCGCACATCATCGGCGAGTTCCTCGGCTCTATTCCGCAGCGCCCGAACTTCGGCCTGGATTGGCGCGTCGGAGATGGTCAGGACACCGATCTCGTCGTCGGTGTTCCCCATTGTCACCGCCGCCTGGTCTGCCCCGGCGACCTCCGTGACCGGCGTGGCACCGAAAAAACCGATCTTGCCGCCCGTGGCGCTGACTACGGTCTGCCAATCGAATCCCCCCACATAGCATTTCAGCGTTTCCTGCGGCACGTTGAGGATCAGGTATCCGCGGGGATCGTCCCTGTCCCTGGATCGACCGCCATCGACGCCGGTAGGACCTGCTTCCAGGTCCCGGGCGACCCCGCCGCCATGCACCTCCACCAACCCCCAATGCGGGCTTTCCAGACTCCCTCGAGTTTATGCGACCCGATCCAGGACCAGTCCAATTACACGTATGCTTGTTATACGTGGTCAAGGCCGGAGTTTCTTGAGAATCCTATCTTGTCCTTTGATTGTTTTGGTAGCCGCCTCGTATAGAACGAAAACGTAACCGCCGCTAGGATCCCTAAGCTGACGCCAAGTTGTGCGAGTGGTCTTGTCGCCAACGCTCACGTAAACATGGGTGTCCAGACCCCTCGGTGCGGCTCTCTCGGCCTCTGCGATTGCGGCGTCGTATGCCTTCTGGATTGTAGGCGCTTTGGTAAACACAAGGGTGACGGAAAGCCACTTTTTCTCTGGCTTGATGCCGGGGTTCGTTCTTTGCTCCTCCGTGTCGACGTAGTATAATTGAAGATCCTGGCCGCTCCGCTTGATTCCATCGGCTTCGTCCAAAGTCATAATGCGCTTTTCCGCCGGCCTATAAACAAGCGCACCCGAATACTCTGTCTGGTTCATCGCACGGTCTCCGACGAATGCCATGGCAAGAATATCTCGCGACGATTCGACGAGAATCGCCGATTCCAAGGTGGAACGGACGATTTTGTCTACCGTGGCCGGTGGTGGCGGCTGGCCAAAGAAGGCGACGTTGCAAACAAGCGGTAAGACATGAGGCACATCATTGAATGTGATCTCGAATATTTTCCGTGGTGCTGCGATTGCCGAGGAGGTCACTGCTGCCACAATGATCAATCTTGCGATGAGTGCGCGCATATTCTAACGGTTCATTTGCTCACGGGTCGTTGGCAGCAACTGCAAGCCTGCGGCTCGTGGAGGCTGTGGTCCCGCCTTATCCCACAACATGCCGTTACCGGCAAGAGGCATTGGAGGAGTAATCCACAACCTCTCGCCTCTGGCTTGAATGCGCGACAAGTCTTCGCGAGCTACACGGATGGTCAACCCCCGATTCATGCGTGTCTGCAGGCATTGCCGCAGAACATTCACCCCCGACTGGCGAAACCGCCATCGTCAGTTCTACTGCCGAAAACCCGCGTGTCGGAAGGCGCGGAAACTTGCATGCCTGCGGCGGTGGCTGGCGCAAAACCCAAACCACTTCAAGCACCCCAAGCACGCGGAACGAGTCCGGCTCTGGCGCGAGCGTCGCCGGAGACGGACTGGTCAAGCCCCGCTGACCGACGCCTGCGTCGACGCCCGCGAATCGGCCCTGGACGTCTCAAACCCACGCGCCGAGGAGAGCGAACCGGTTGGTTCAACCCCGCTGTTACAAGACCGCTTCGAAGTGTTACAAGATTCCATCATTCGCAACCCCTTCATGCTCGGAGTCTTGCGTCACATCTTCGGGTGCTCATCGAAAGACAACATCGAAACCAGGATCCGCGAATTGATAGAGATGGGGGCGGAAATCGAGCGCGGGTTCGTCGCCGGTGGCGGACCGCCGCCAACAACAAGAACACGGCCATGACAACTCGCCCCTGAAACGCGATGCCGAAGCAGGATCCAGAGCGGGTGCCGAACTCGGCGGCGGTTTACGTCCGCATGTCGACGGAACACCAGCAGTATTCCACATCCAATCAAATGGATGTCATCCGGGAGTACGCCAAGCGCCGAGGGCTGGAGATCGTTAAAGAGTATTCCGACGAGGGGAAAAGCGGGCTCAACATCCAAGGCCGCGACTCCCTGGCGCAGATGATCCGGGACGTTGAGAGCGGGCAGGCCACGTATTCCTGCATCCTGGTATATGACGTCAGCCGCTGGGGCCGGTTCCAGGATGCCGACGAGAGCGCCTATTATGAATATATCTGCCGGCGGGCGGGTGTCGCCGTTCACTACTGCGCGGAGCAGTTCGAAAACGACGGCAGCCCGGTATCAACCATCGTCAAAGGGGTCAAGAGGGCGATGGCGGGCGAATACAGCCGCGAATTGTCGTCGAAGGTGTTCCAGGGAGCCTGTCGGTTGATCCAACTCGGGTTCAAGCAAGGGGGGACGGCCGGCTTTGGTCTCCGACGGATGCTTATCGACCAAGCCGGGCAACAGAAGGCCGCACTCAAGATGGGGGAACAGAAAAGCCTCCAAACCGATCGCGTGATTCTGGTGCCGGGTCCACCGGAAGAAATCGAACTGGTACGCTGGATGTACCGGGAGTTTGTCGACTTGGGCAAATCCGAGTCCGAGATCGCCGCAGCGCTGAACACCCGGGGCATCCTGACCGACTTTGGCCGGGCCTGGACTCGCGGAGCCGTGCACCAGGTGCTGACCAACGAAAAATACATCGGGAACAACATCTATCACCGGACCTCGTTCAAACTGAAGCGGCGGCATGTCGCCAATCCGCCCGACAAATGGATCCGCGCGGACGGGGCGTTCACGGGCATAGTGGACCCGGAGACATTCCTCAGGGCCCGGGAGATCATCCTGGCCCGAAGCCGAAAGTACACCGATGACGAAATGCTCGAACTACTGCGTTCGGTCCTTCGCCGGCACGGCGAGATCAGCGGCATCCTGATCGACGAAGGCGAGGGCCTCCCGTCCAGCGCGGCCTACCGCCACCGATTCGGGAGTTTGGTCACTGCCTATCGGCTCATCGGCTACGACCCGGAGATCGACTTTAGCTTTATTGAGATCAACCACCGGCTGCGGCAGGAGCACCAAACCACGGTGGCGTCCGTCATTCGCCAGATCCAGGCCCTGGGTGTAAACGTGAGCCAGG
>JAHDYP010000026.1 GCA_023383055.1 Verrucomicrobiota bacterium
CCAAAAAACCCAAAGGGCTTGAATGGAAGTATCAAGGCGTGCCACCCAACGCCGGGATCGCACCTCAACCCTACACGAACGCCTTCCGCCCGGCGTGGCTGCACTCCTCGTTCGCCTGCATGAAGAAGGTCGTCCTTATACTTGCGGTGGTTGTCGTGGTTGCGGCAGGTGCCTTTTATGTGCAGCGTTCTCGCGTCAAGTCCGCGCAGCCCTGCTGGGGCAAGCTCGTCAATATTGAGGGGGCCAAAGAGCAGTGGGCCATTGAGAGCAAGGCCACGTCAGGCACTCCCGTCACGGTCGAAAACATTCTGCCGTATTTAGCGAATATGCCGACGTGTCACTTGGCAGGTGCTACATACATCATAGGCAAGATTGGCGAAGAGCCCAGGTGCACGGTTCACGGCACCGTTTCCCACTTTAATCCCGACCAGTATTAGCTACCATCGCGACGAATGAGAAGAGGCAACGAGCGGGTCGAGCCAATGACGAGGAGCGCGGTCAAATTGTGGTTGAAGTCGGACGTCGCAGGCGCGCTCCTCGTCATGGCCCACCCTTTTCGCCAAGACTCGCTCCCATGAAGATCCCTTGGACCGCAGCCGTGGCAGCGTTCGCGTGGTTGGCCACTGCTGTCGGCTGCAGCTCGACACCGCCTCCTGCCACATCGTTTCATCGCTGGGGTTGGGAGAATACCGATCACGCTAAGGCCTCTGTCGATCGGTTTAAACACGTCCTGCTTGTGTGCATTTACGAAGACGAGCTGCGAGACGAAGGCCCACACAGATCCTTGTATCGGGCCAGGGGAACAGTTGTAAGAACCTACAAGGGTGACTGGCGTACTTCCGAAGGGATTCTGTTTATTCATGGGATCGATTCTCCGGCGTCCCCTGATTTCAGATCCAATATCGGAAAGCTGATGTTCCTCTTCACGGATCACCACACAGATGCTGAAATAGGGTTTGAGGCAGGAACCTTCTACCATTACGATCCCGAGCTGCAGCGCGTGATTGAGTTTCTCTTTCCAAGAGAGAGCCGTTAATGAATGGTTCATGCACACCGGCTAACCAACCAGCGCCAGCGAACGCCGGGATCGCGCCTCGGTTGACAATCGAACGCCATTGGCCGGGCGTCGGTGAGCCGGGGCGTTCGGCATGAAAGCGCCCAAGCCAAGGCCTCCTGAAGGCGCACCACCTGGGACGGTGTGGTTTGATGGGCCCCTTGAGTGGTCAGGCATCACTCTGAGGGTTCAAGGAGATGACCTTGATCCCGAGGACGTGAGCCGGGTGCTGGGCTGCGAGCCGGATCTGGCCCGTCGCCGAGGAGATCCAATTCTGAGATCAGACGGGAGCACTGGCAGGTTGGCGCGGACAGGCGCGTGGCACCCTTGAGCTGACTCCCGACCGGACCGACGAATGGGATTGCGGGGAGGCGATGCTCGTGCTGTTGCGACGACTGCCTTTAGATCTGGAGGTATGGAAGCGCCTGACGGGGAGATTCGCCATTGATGGCTGAGTTCGGTGTGAATACAACGCGCACATTCAAGGCGAAGCGGAATCAGTTGATCGTCGAGTTTCTCGGCGTGCTGGGGGCCGGAGTGGTATTGGTATTCTGGAAGGGCGCGGCAGTCACCCCGTTTCTGTTGGTGTTTCTCGTGGGTTTCCTGGTGTACAGACTCTTGCTGAATGGTATCGCGATCAAGACGGTCATCCTGCGGTCTGACGGGGTGGAGATTGTGCCGTTGTTCCCTTGGTTGAAGCCACGCCGTTGGAAGTCGGACCAACTCGCATCCTACAAGTCAGGAGCGTTGTCAGGTCGAGTGAAAAGCCGGCCGTTTGTCGGATTCCTCATGCCGAAAGTGGGAAAGATGGAGATGCTGTGGGCCAGCGGCACGGAGCGCTTTTCCGAACTTGATCAGTTGCTCAGCAACTTGTTGCCGCCGCCTGAAGAGCAGATGGTTGCCGACCGTGAGGGAGCAGCCAAACTCGAGGACACCGAACCATCCGGCTCCAGGCAAGGCCGGGATCGCGTTTCCCTTGGAGAATGAACACCATTGGCCCGGCGTCGGTGAGCCGGGACGTTCGGTGTCTAACGAGTCGGCGACCCGCTTGCCTTCGCGGAAGCAGCGCGCTACGGTGCGGCCATGAAAGCGATTGAGGAGTTGCGCTCGCTCCCGGTTGCGGAGCGAATTCAGTTGGTGGAGGACCTCTGGGATTCCATCGCCGAGGATTCTGCAGGGCTGCAGCTGACTGGTGCGCAGCGGGAGGAACTCGACCGTCGGTTGGACGATTTCGACTCCAATCCGGCTGCAGGAGCGCCCTGGGAGGAGTTTAAGAGCATCATTCAACGTAAGCCGTGAGCCTTCCGGTCATCGTTCGCGATGCTGCCCAGGAGGATATTCGGGAGGCTGTCGACTGGTATGAGCGCCAGTCGGCCCGGACTGGGAACGGAGTTTCTGCGTTGTGTCGACGACTGCTTGTCGCTCATCAGCCGCTACCCGGCACTCTTTCCGGAGGTGCATCGCAAGTCGCGGATGGCCTTGCTGCGTCGATTTCCTTACCTTGTGATCTACCGCCCTACCCCCGAGTTCATCTCAGTGATCGCGGTTATGCACGGCAGCAGGCACCCGAGACGTTGGAAGAACCGAAGCGAAACATGAGACCACCGAACCATTCACGCGAGCCCCTCTGAGGCCGAGGCCGCCCGCCGGGTGGGGGAGCGGATATTGCTGTCGGTTGAGATATTGGGATCTATGCCGGAGCTCGGACGCCCGGTACCGGACCGGCGGGATCCAAGGATTCGCGAGATCATTCGTGGAAGATAAGCATGTTCGATCCGGCGACTTTTGGCGTTTCAAGTGTCATCGCCCGGATCTTGTCGTGCCGGAGGCCGGCGCTCCGATGCGGTTGCGGACCCGCTTTGGCTACGGGCGGACGCTGGTGCCGTCGCGGCGGCGGACGGGTTCCCAGTAGCCGGGGTGTTCGGGGAAGGGGAACTTGGCGGCGAGTTTCTCGTTGAGGTCGACGCCGAGGCCCGGGGCTTCGTTGACCCACATATAGCCGTTCTTCATCGTGGGCGCTCCTGGGAAGACCTCCTGCATTTCCTGGTTAAAGTTCACCGATTCCTGGATGCCGAAGTTCGAGCTGGCCAGGTCCAGGTGCGCGTTGGCGGCGTGACCGACCGGGGAGACATCCATGGGGCCATGCCAGGCGGTGCGGACGTTGAACCATTCGGCGAGGATGGCGAGTTTGCGGGCCGGGGTGAGGCCGCCGATCTGGGAGAGGTGGACGCGGATGAAATCGATGAGCCGGTCGGTGATGAGGCCGACCCATTCGTGGGGGTTGTTGAACAGCTCGCCCATGGCCAGCGGCACGGCGGTCTGCTGGCGGAACAGTTTGAAGTAACCGATGTCCTCCGGCGCGACCGGGTCTTCGATGAAGAACGGCCGGTACGGTTCGACCGCCTTGAGCAGGCGCAGGGCGTCGACGGGATGGATGCGTTCGTGGATGTCGTGCAGCAGCTCGAGCTTGGGACCGAAGTGGTCGCGGATCCGCTCGAACATCGTCTCCGTGGCGCGCACGTAGGGCTCCGGCTCCATCAGTTCATCGCTGGCGCGGCCGAAGCCGTGGGTCCGGAAATCGGCCGCCTCGGACAAGTGGGGGGAGCCGTAGCCGCCCAGCTGGATGCGGATGTGGCGGTAGCCGCGTTCGACGAGGCGTTGAACGCTTTCCTCGAGTTGCGCGAGATCGCGGCCGGAGGCATGGCCGTAACAATCGACGGCGAAGCGGCATTTGCCGCCGAGCAACTGGTAGACGGGCAGGCCGGCCCGTTTGCCTTTGATGTCCCAGAGGGCCATGTCGAGGCCACTGAGGGCGTTGTTGAGGACGGGTCCGTTGCGCCAGTAGGAACTGGTGTAGGCCGTCTGCCAAAGGTCTTCGATGTGGTCGGCGTGGCGGCCCCGGCAGAATGGGTCGAGATACTCGTTCACGGCCGTGATGACGGCGAGCGGCCGCTGGTTGAACGTGGCGCAGCCGAGGCCGTAGAGGCCGGGCTCGCTGGTTTCGACCTTGACCACCACGAGCCGGGTGCGCTGCGGGCAGGTCGGGATGGCTCTGACGCGGGTGATGGTGAGCGGGGCGGAGCCGGGTTGGGCGTTGGTGTTTTCGGCGGCCAGCAGCGGTCGGGTTCCGAGGGTGGCGGACACGCCGCCGAGGGTTCCCAGTCCGAGCACTTTGAGCCAATCGCGGCGATCGATGAGGTTTTGCGGGTTCATAGGGTTGGGTCAGCGGCGGCAGGGTCGGCCACCGGCCGGCGATGCCACCAGCTGGCGAGGATGGAGCCCGAGACATTCATCCAGGGGCCAAAGATGGCGGGGGCGAGGGCGGCATTGGAGCTTTGGAGGACCTTCATGGCGAGGGCGGAGGCCATGCCGCCGTTTTGCATGCCGACTTCGAAGGCGACGGTGCGGCAGGTGCGTTCGTCCAGCCGGCAGGCGCGGGCGACGGTGTAACCGGCGGTGTAACCGATCAGATTGTGGATGATGGCGGCGCCCACGAGCATGAAACCGACGGTCATCAGCTCGTTCCGGGAGCGGGAGGTGATGATGGCGATGATGAGACAGATGCCGGCCATGGAGACCAACGGCAGCACGTGATCCATCCAGTTGCCCGGAAACCGGAGCCAGACGTTGACGATCAGCTTGGTGAGCGCCACGCCGCCGGTGAGGGCGAAGCCGAGGAGCAGGCCGCTGGCGAGGGCGGCCGTGGCATTGGTGGCGTGCAGGCGAAACCAGAGGCTGAGCACCGCCAACAACAGACAGCCCGTCACGATCAGGGCCAGGGGCGCCGTCCGCTCGCACCAGGGGCGTCGACGGTACAGGATTTGGTGCGCGACCAGGCCCGCGAGGATCGGGACGATGATCATGCCGCAGATCTCGAGCATCATGGCGACGAAATCGATCTCGACCAGCCGGCCTGCCAGCATTTTCATCAGAAAAGGCGTCATCAGCGGCGACATCAGGGTGGAGCAGGCTGTCATGGTGACCGAAAGAGCAACATTCCCGCGTGCGAGGTAGACCATCAGGTTCGACGCGACGCCGCCCGAGACCGAACCGATGAGGATCACGCCGGCGGCGATTTCCGGTTCGAATTTGAAGCCGGTGGCGATGAGGAAACCGGCGACCGGCATGACGGAAAATTGCAGGATCATGCCGATGAACACCGGCCAGGGTGCGGTCAGCACCCGGCGGAAGTCGGCCAGGCTGAGGGTGGTGCCCATGCCGAACGTGATGATCTGGACCAGCGGCACGATCAGGAATTTCAGGTCGAACCCGTACCAGGTCCCGAACGCGACGGGGTAGAGCATGGATGCGGCGACGAAGGCGAACACCCAGATGGTGAACCCGAAACCGCGCAGGAACGGCCGATCGCGGACCCCCAGGGCAGCGGCGGCCAGCGCTACAATCAGGGCCGGACCGGCCAGTGCCCGCGCCGCGGGGATCGCCAGGCCGATCGCCAACGCCAACGACGCGGCGATGGCGGCGTAACGCGCCCCTCGAGCGAGGGTCGACGGAGCGGGTGAATCGTTCACGGGCGTGCGGGCGGCAGTTCCGCGATGCGCAGGTTCCGAAACGAGAGATCGGTCGTGGGATCGTGTCCCTGGAGGCTGATGACTCCGGGCGTGGCGCGGTAGCCCTGGCGGGCGCTGGCGTGGGCGGGCCGGGTATCGGTGAAATCGCTGACCTGGATGCCGTTGATCCAGACGGCGAGGTGGGGGCCGTGGGCGACGATGGTTTTGGTGAACCATTCGTGGTCGGTGGAGATCACCCGGCGGGCCGGTTGCCGGTTGTAGATGCCGCCGGTGCCGAAGTCGACCGGCTTGGTGCGGTCGTCGCCCTGCCATTGGTTGCGGATCTGGCTTTCGTAACCGCTCCAGAACTGTCCGGGCTGGGCGCGGAAGAAGACGCCGCTATTGAGGTGTTGTCCGTTGGAGATGATGTCGAGCTGGAAGATGAAATCGCCGTAGGCCGCCTCGGTCTGGAGATCGCCGTTCCCGTTTTTCACATTGAGGCAGCCTTCCGGCGTGACCGAGTAGACCGACTTGCGGTCGGGAATTTCGCGCCAGCCGGTCAGGTCCTTGCCATTGAAGATGGGCTTCAGTCCCAAGGGCCGGAGTTTGAGGTTGCGGAACTTGACGGTTCCCTGACCGTTGTATTGCTGGAGGGCGATGGTGCCCCGGGCGTGTTTCGCGTCCCTGGCCTCGAGCACCGTGGCGCCGTTCAGCCGGACGATCAGCTCGCTGCCGCGGGCGGTAAGGTGATAGCTGTTCCACTGTCCGGCGCTTTTGGGCGAGCCCTGGGCGCGGCCGATTTCGTTGATACTGCCGGTGGGCCAGGTGGCATGGGCGTCATAGATGTTGACTTCGTAGGCGTTCGACGCGGTGATGTCGCCCTGGGTGGGGGCGCGGAGAAACACCCCGCTGTTCGCGGTGTCGTCGATCCAGAAATCCGCTTTGAGCTCGAAGTCGGCGAACTCGGTGGTGGTGGCGAGCATGCCGGCGCCGGAACCGGGTTGGGTGGTCAATTCGCCGTTGGCCACGAGCCATTGGGCATTGCCGCGGGGCGTCCAGCCGAAGGTCGTTTCGCCGTCGAAGAGCAGGACCCAGCCTTCGGCGATCTCGGCGGGGGCGAGCGAGTTGGCGGCGGAGGCGGGGTTTGAGGCGAGGCAACCGGCGGCGAGCAAGCTCGCCCAGGAAAGGAGGGTGGTGGATCTTTTCATGAGGTCAGACCGGATTGTTCATGACCGGGCCGGTATTTCAAGCCGACAATCGTGCGCAACGGGTTCTTCCGCGAAGGTCAGGGACCCTCGGGAACGGAGTCCTTCTCGGGGGCTGGCGAAAATTGTTGAAAGAGCGATGTTGTGGCCGGCGAACTCTACGTGATGAAAACGAAATCCATGTCAATGACGGCGGCAGGTCTGGCCCTGGCCGGGCTGATGCTGGCGGGCTGTGTGCCTTCCCTCAATCCCCTTTACACCGACGAGGATCTGGTCTTCGAACCGAAGCTGGTGGGGGTATGGGCCGAGAATGCGGAAGCGAAAGAGCGGTGGACCTTCGAGCAGGCCGGGGAGAAGGCTTACCGGGTGATTTATGAGGAAGATGGGGAACGGGGCGAGTTTGAAGTGCGCCTGCTGCGGCTGGGAGATCAGCTTTACCTGGACTTTTTTCCCAACGACGAGGCCATGAAAAGCATGGAACGGAACGATCTCTACAAGTATCACTGGCTGCCGGCGCACACATTCGCCCGGGTTTACCAGGTCGAACCCGAGCTATCCATGGCGTTCATGAATCCGGACTGGCTGGCCAAACGTCTAAAAGCGGAGCCGGATGCGATCGCCCACGTCATGCGAGGCGACGACGCGGTGGTGCTGACGGCCTCGACCAAGGCGCTGCAGGCGTTTGTGCGAAAACATGCCGATGAAGCCTTCGGCGAAGGCAAACCTTCGGACGCCGCGGACTCGAAGTTGCGGCGGATCAAGTAGCGGGAGCTGCTCCCGCAAAGCGCGCGGAGCCCGCAAAGGGGAGTGCTGTCTCCCCCCCCCATGGCGAGCCTGGCAGCTTGGCGGGAGGATGGGGTATACACGGCGACATTAGTGATTGCGTATGTCAGGTCCACAAAACCCTCACCCGCCCTGGCGGGCACCCTCTCCCATCCGATGGGAGAGGGCCGGGGTGAGGGAGCGCACCGCGCGGACTTTTGACGTTGGGGATAGTATAGTGAGAATTGCCGCGCCGGAGAGGTGTGCTTGCGTCGCCGGTGCAAAGCGACCACAGTGTGAGGTCACCATGACAACGCGAGTTTATCGGGATGAACAGGAAGGACCGGGGCGCGGGGCGGTCGAGGCAGGGATGCTTGGGCGGGTCGTTCTGCTGTGTCTTTGCGTGGGCCTGGCGGGGGGTTGTTCCGTCAAGAAGCTGGCGGTCAACAAGCTGGGCAATGCCCTGGCGGAAAGCGGGACCACCTTCGCGTCCGACGACGACCCGGAGCTGGTGAAGGCGGCGGTGCCGTTTGCGTTGAAGTTGATGGAGAGCCTGCTGGCCGAGAGCCCGGAGCACGAAGGCCTGCTTTTCGCGACTTCGAGCGGGTTCACCCAGTACGCCTATGCCTTTGTGCAACAGGAGGCGGATGAACTCGAGGAACGCGATCACGCGGCGGCCCAAGCCATGCGCGAACGGGCGCGCCGGCTCTACCTGCGGGCGCGCAACTATGGGCTGCGCGGACTCGAGGCGCGGCACCGGGGGTTTGTCGAGGCGTTGGGGACCGATCGTGAACGGGCGCTGCGCAAGTTGCGAAAGGCGGATGTGCGGTTGGTTTACTGGACGGCGGCATCCTGGGCGGCGGCGATTTCGGTGTTGAAAGACGACCCGGATTTGATCGCCGATGTCGCGGTGGTGGAGGCGTTGATCGATCGGGCATTCGCGCTCGACCCCGATTTCGATCACGGCGCGATCCGCACCTTTCTGATCAGTTACGAACCCAGTCGCCAGGGCGCCGAAGCGGGGGCCGAGGCCCGTTCGCGGGCGCACTTTGCGCGGGCGATGGAATTGAGCGGCGGCCAGCAGGCGGGGCCGTTGGTGGCCCTGGCGGAGACGATCGCCGTTCAGAACCAGGACGTGGCGGAGTTCCGGGCGTTATTGAACCAGGCGCTGGCGATCGATCCGGACGCCCGGCCGGAGTGGCGGCTGGTGAACCTGGTCATGCAACGCCGGGCGGCCTGGCTGCTGGCGCGCACGGAGGATCTTTTTTTGTTGCCCCAGGCCGAGTAACCGGGCGTGACTGTGCGGGGGACGATGGCGTCTTCCACCGTGATTGAAGAGAATTGGCTATGACGAAAATCCTTTTGACCAAGAACCGCCTGGCGGGCGGGTGCATCCTGGCGGGTGGCCTGATGCTGCTGTGCGGGTTGAATTCGACGAAGGTCTGGGCGGCGGGACCGACCCGGGTGAGCCTGGGGACGCTGGCCCCGCGGGGATCGATCTACCATCAGTCGCTGCAGTCGATGGCGGAGAAGTGGCGGCAGGCGCCCGGCGGCGGTGTGCGCCTGGTGATTTATCCGGACGGGACGCAGGGGGGCGAGGCGGACATGGTTCGGCTGATGCGGGTGGGGACGCTGCAAGCCGGGTTGCTGACCACGATCGGATTGTCGGAGCTCGAGCCCGGGGTGGCGGGGCTGCAGAGTTTTCCGCTGGCTTTCCGGGATTTTGACGAATTCGACTACGTCAACCAGCGGCTGCGGCCGATGATGGAACGTCGGCTGGCGGACAAGGGATTCGTGATGTTGTTTTGGGCCGACGCGGGGTGGGTGCGTTATTTCTTCAAGGAACCGATCTCGACTCCGGAAGAGCTGAAGCAGCGGAAGTTGTTCGCCTGGTCTGGGAGCGTGGAGCAGGTGGATATCATGAAGCAGCTGGGGTACAATCCGGTGCCACTCGAGACGGCCGACATCCTGACCAGCCTGCAGACCGGCCTGATCAACGCCGTGAGTGTCCCCCCCATTTACGCCGCGCGGAGTCAATTCCACAATTATGCGCCGCACATGCTCGATCTGAAGTGGGCGGTGCTCGTCGGCGGTCTCGTGATCAAGCAGAGCACCTGGGAAAGCATCCCGCCGGAGACCCGCAAGGTGCTCGCGGAAGCCGCCGAAGCCGCCGGACGCGAGATTCAGGCAAACGGCCGGAAAGAGGGGGATGAAGCGGTGGCGGCCATGGAGAAGCGGGGATTGAAGGTGCGGCGGATGACGCCCGAGCTCGAGGCGCGCTGGGTGGCGGCGGCGGCGGAAACGTATCCGAAGATACGGGGGACCATCGTGCCGGCGGACATCTTCGACGAGGTTCAGCGGCTGTTGAAGGAGTACCGGTCGAGCTCATCACCGAGTCCTTGAAATGGAAACTCCAGGGTTGACCCAGGCAAACGCTCCCGCGGGTTGGCGCGGCTGGCTGCGCCAGAGCGAGAACCTGCTGATTGTGTTTTGTCTGGGCGCGCTCATGGTGTTGCCGCTGTTGGAGGTGCTGCTGCGTCCCTTCAAGACCGGGATCTCGGGCTCCATCCCGTTCGTTCAGCATTTCACCCTGTTTGTGGGGATGCTGGGTGGCGCGCTGGCGGCCCGGGAAGGACGGTTGCTGGCCATTTCGACGCTGAGCCATTTTCTGCGGGGCTGGCCGAAGGCGGCGGCCCGGTTGTTCAGTCATGCGGCCGGGGCGGGGGTGACCGTTTACCTGTTGCTGGCGAGCGTTCATTTTCTGCGCACGGAGATCGAGAATCCGCGGGTGCTGGCGTACGGCATTCCAGTGTGGGCGATGCAGATCGTGCTGCCGGTTGGGTTCGGGTTGGTGGCGGCGCGGCTGATCTGGCACGCGTCGGTTTGCTGGTGGGGGCGGTGGGGGGCGCTGGGGCTGGCTTCTTTTTTTGTGTTGGCCGGCTTGCAGCAGGTGATCGCGCCGGAGAACCTGGTTGTGCCCGCGTTGATTTTGCTGTTGCTGGCCACCATTCTGGGGGCGCCGGTCTTCACCATGATCGGGGGTGCGGCGTTGATTCTTCTGTGGGGCGCGGGTTTTCCGATCGCTTCCGTGCCCTTGAAGCACTATTCGCTGGTGACCAACGCCACGCTGCCGACGATCCCGCTCTTTACTTTGGCGGGTTATTTTCTTGCCGAGGGTGGCGCGTCGCGGCGGTTGGTGCGGGTGTTCCAGGCGTTGTTTGGGACCGTGCGCGGCGGGCCGGCGGTGGTCACCGCGCTGGTGTGCGCCTTTTTCACATCGTTTACGGGCGCGTCGGGGGTCACCATTCTGGCGCTGGGCGGTTTATTGATGCCGGTGTTGCTGGCGGCGCGGTACAGCGAGCGCAACGCGCTGGGTTTATTGACGTCGGCGGGATCCCTGGGGTTGTTGTTCCCGCCCTGTCTGCCGTTGATTTTCTACGCGATTGTGGCGAGCAACATCTCGGTCAACATGGGCGCGGCCACCGAGGTGACGATCCAGAAGATGTTCCTGGGCGGGATTGTCCCGGGGGTGCTGCTGGTGGGATTGACGGCCTGGTGGGGGATCCGCGTGGGGCCGCGCGCGGAGGGGGAACGGCGCCGGTTCGATGCGGTCGAGGCGCGCCGGGCGGTTTGGGCGGCGAAGTGGGAGTTATTGCTGCCGGTGGTGGCGTTGGGGTCGTTGTTCAGCGGCAAGGCGACGCCGGTTGAGGCGGCGGCGATCACGGCCTTCTATGCGTTTGCGGTGGAGACGTGGGTCTACCGGGATCTCAAGTTGTTCCGGGATGTTCCCCGGGTGATGACCGAGTGCGGCTTGTTGGTGGGCGGGGTGCTGCTGATTCTCGGGGTGGCGATGGGGTTCACGAATTACCTGGTGATCGAACAGGTGCCGGACCGGCTGGTCGAGTGGTCGACGGCGAACATACATTCGACCTGGATGTTTTTGCTGATGCTGAACGTGCTGCTGTTGTTGGTGGGCTGCATCATGGACGTCTACTCGGCGATCGCGGTGGTGGTGCCGTTGATTGTGCCGATCGGGCTCCAGTTTGGGGTGGACCCGGTGCACCTGGGGATCATTTTTTTGGCGAACCTGGAGTTGGGCTATCTGACGCCGCCGGTGGGCATGAATTTATTTCTTTCGTCGTATCGATTCAACAAGCCGATGCCGGAGGTCGCGCGTTCGGTGCTGCCCATGTTGCTGGTGCTATTCATCGGCGTGCTGCTCATCACCTATATCCCGGCGCTGACCACCACGCTGCCGAAGCTCAGCCGCTGAGCATGGACGGACGATCAGCGGCCCTCGCGGCTGACGAGGCGGTAGGTGCCCGAACCGAGCGCGAGGAGAGCGTAGTCGCCTTCCATGCGGAGAAACGCGGCGAGGTTCCTGGCCTTGCGGAGCGGCTTGCCGTTTACCGTGATGCGGGTGGCGTCGTCGGCCGGCATGTAGACGGTTGCGGTGGTGTTGACCGGCACCGTGAGGTCCCACTGAAACGAGTCCGGGGCGCGGCGCCATTCGCTGCGGATGAGGCCGTAAGGGGAGCGATGGGTGGCTTTGACGAACCGCAGGTCGCCGACCGGGTGCGGTTTCATCAGGATATGCTTGAAGCCCGGTTGTTCGGGGTCGGCCTGGATGCCGGCGAGGTACTCGTACATCCAGATGATGAGATCGCCGACGAGCATGACGTGGTTGCCGGAGTTCATGGCCGGATCCGCCGTGTCGCCGTTCCACAGTTCCCAAAGAGTGGTCGCGCCTTGTTCCAGCATGTAACCCCAGCTCGGGTAGGTGCGCTGCGAAGCGAGCGTGTAAGCCAGATCGGGCCGGCCCCCGTCGGTCAGGGTGCGCATCAGGTACTGCCCGCCGATGAGGCCGGTGCCGACGTGATTCCGGGTTTCACGGGTGATCTTGTCAACGAGATGATCGAACACAGCGGCGCGTTGGGTGGCGGGGACGAGGTTGAACGCGAGGGGCAGGACGCACGAGGTCTGCGAGCCGTTGTCGTAGTGCCGGCCGTCGGGGCTGAGGAACCTGCGGTTGAAGGCTGATTTCATGCGGGCGGCGAGTGCTTCGAAACGGCCGGCGTCCTCCAACTGGCCGAGCATTCGGGCGTAGCGGCTCATGAGGTTCAGGCAGTGGTAATAGTAGGCGGTGCCGAGGAGGGTCGGATGGGTCTTGCGGGCCGGGTCCTGCGAATGGATTAACTTGGGGTCCTCGGGCGGGACGCACCAGTCGCCGTAGTTGTCGCGGGGCATGAGATCGTCCTGGATGAACCCGGCCATGTAATCGATCCAGCGTTTCATGCTGGGGTAATGGCGGGCGATGATGGCGCGGTCGCCGAACTGGGTATGGAGATGCTCGGGGATGAGCACGGTGCTGCTCGGCCAGGTGACGTTGTCGCTGTAGATCGGCCAGTAGGGGGGGCAGACATCGGGCACGCTGCCGTTGTCTTTCTGGGCGTCCTCCATGTCCTGGAGCCATTTGGCGTAGAGGGCGGCGGTGTGGAACAGGAACGCTTCACCCTTGGATTCGGCGGAACGATCGCCGAGCCAGCCCTGGCGTTCGTCGCGCTGCGGGCAGTCGGTGGGAATACTCCGGTAATTGCCGCGCACGCCCCAGTGGATGTTCTGATGGATGCGGTTGAGCAGTCCGTTGGACGATTCCCATGAACCGGCGTTTTCGAGGTCATCATGGACGACGCAAGCCTCGAGGGTGTTGAGGTTGGACTGGCGATAACCTTTCAGCTCCACGTATCGGAAACCGTGGTACGTGAAACGCGGCTCGTAGAGCTCGGTCCCGGCGCCTTTGAGGATGTAAGTGTCGGTGACCTTGGCGCCGCGGAGGTTGTCGAGGTACAACGCGCCGTCGGGCTGGAGCAGCTCCGCGTGCCGCAGGGTGACGGTGGTATCGCGCGGGCCGGAGACCTTGAGTCGGCACCAGCCGACGAGGTTCTGCCCGAAATCGTAGATGAACACGCCCGGGGCGATCTCCTTGATCGAGACCGGTTGTCGGGTTTCGACGACGCGGATGGGTTCGATCATCTGGGCCACCAACGCCCCGCCGGGCGCGGCCACCAGCTGCGGTGCCGTCCAGGTCGAGTCGTCGTAACCCGGCTCGGCCCAGCCGGCGAGTTCCATTCGGGCATCGTAGATCTCGCCGTCGTATTCGCAGTTGGCGCGGATCGGTCCGTGGGTGGTCAGTTTCCAGGAATCGTCGCTGACCAGGTCAAGGCTCGAGCCGTCGTCGTACTGAAGCTGAAGACGCAGGAGCAGCTTGGGAAAACCGTAGGTGCGCGTTTCCGTGGGGGCGCCCTTTCGGGGCGCGAAGTATCGGCCGTTGCCGAGGAGGGCGCCGATGGCGTTGGCACCGGGTTTGACCAGGCCGGTGACGTCGTGGGTCACGTAGTAAACCCGTTTGGTGTACTCCGTCAGCCCCGGGGAGAGCACCTGATCGCCCACCTTCCGGCCGTTCAGATAAAGCTCCGAGAGACCGAGACCGCTGAAATGGACGGTGGCGCGCGTCACCTGGCGTTGGGCGGCGAATTCCCGGCGCAACCAGCGTGCCGGCAGACGGCGGACTTCGGGGCCGCTGATGGCGCCCCAGGGGGGCATGCCGACCGGTCCGATGACCTGGGCGACCGGCCAGGTAGTGGCATCGAACTGGGGCTGGGCCCACGCGTCGGCGGTTTGATCCGACGCTCGCCATTGGGTGTCAGTGACCACCAGTCGCGGAGGTCCATGGGAAGGATTGAGGGAGAGCCGGGCGGTGAGGGCGGCGGGGTTGGGGCTGTCGCCGACGTTTTTGACGGCGATGGCGAGCACGTTGGGGCCGGCGCGCAAGGCCTCGAGCGCATTGAAATCGCCGGCCACTTTGAAGGAGGATCCTTTGCCGAGCTCGCGGCCGTTGAGATAAGCCACGAACTCGTTGTCGGCCGCAACCACGAGCCGGGCGGACTCGAGTTGGTCCGGCTCGGCCAGTTCGAAGTCCCGCCGGAAATAGCGGGTGCCGACCGGCGCGGCGGCGGTGGGATCCCCTTCCGGGAACCAGATCCAGCTGATGCCGGCGAGTTCCGAAGCGGGCTCGACTTCGTCCTGGCCGATCCACCGCGCGCCCGCCCAGTCCAACGGGCCGGTTCACTCCAGGTGGAGGCTTTGCTGTCGCGATCCCAGGCGCGGATCTTCCAGTGGCAGATCTGCCCCGAGGTCAGCACGCGGCCGGAGTAGCGGATGTGGATCGATTCCTCGGAGCGCACGCGGCCGGAGTCCCAGAGGTCGCCCTGGTCGCGGGCGAGCAAGGCTTCGGTGGAAGCGACCAGGACTTGGTAGGCGGTCTGGATTTGCCGTTGGACGCTGGCTTTGACCGGTTCGAGTACCCAGCTCAGGAGCGGTTCGGGTGTGTCGATGCCTTGCGGGTCAAGGCGGTATTCGCAGCGAAGGTCGGTGGGCACAATCTCCGCGCCGCGGGCGACCAGGCAGGCGAGCTGAACGAAGAGAACGGCTTGGAGCAGGAGGCGTGATGCTTTCATGTGAACACGGCGAGTTTCATCTTAACGCCGCGGTGTCGCAAGCTCTGGATGATGCTGAGGCGGGGGGAATGTGTAGTGGAGCCAGGGTGACGGGCTCATAGTACCGTACAGGGTGCCATCCGCCTGGAACCATTCCCGGAGCGGCCGGGGCAGCGACGGGGGTGCGTGCAGCAGGCGCAACGTGTCGTGGGCCGCGTCCAGCACGAGTTCGATCCGGTCCGATCCGGTCCTGGCCGCCGCGTTGAACAACCGTCGAAACCGCGCTTGCAACTGCAGCAACACCGCTTCGACGTGTTTGCAGGTGCCCAAACCGTTAATCCGGAAATCGACGCAGTCACAATGAGTCTGCCGACCCGCCAGGTCCCGGAGCTCGACCGAGTAACTCAGCCCGCTGCCGGAGTTCACCTCGAAATTCGAGAAGATCGGGTGGCGCGCATCGGTGTTGCGGATGCGAAACGTTCCGGTTTGCGCGCGTCAACGACGGCGGTTGATCTGTTCTTCGTCGGTGGTCCGCCAATTGTGGGCGGAGGGGACTTCGAGTTTGCGGTTGGGCTGATCCGGCATGGGGACGATGATTTCGATGCGGTGCGGAGAGTCAATGGCGGGTTGCTGGCCGGTTATTCACCGGTTGTTCACAGCAACTCGTTCTGGCCATCCGGTTCCCGCGCGGCTATAACCTCCCCGGCACCCCGGCAACTCCCGGTCCCATCATGAACGAGCTCTCCGTCAAACCGGTTTCGGTCCGCGTCGGATCGATCGACACCTTTCGCGGGCTGGTGATGTTGCTGATGATGGCCGAGGTGTTGCACTTGTCGGGGGTGGCGCGGGCCTTGCCGGACAGCGCCTTCTGGGGGTTCCTGGCGCATCACCAGAGTCACGTCGAGTGGGTGGGCTGTTCGCTGCACGATCTGATCCAACCGTCCTTTTCGTTCCTGGTCGGAACCGCGCTGGCCTTCTCGGTGGCCAATCGGCTCGGCCGGGGGCAGTCGGTCCCTCGGATGTTTGGCCATGCGCTGTGGCGGTCTTTCCTGCTGATTGGGCTCGGTATTTTTCTGCGGTCGATCGGTCGATCCCAGACCAACTACACCTTCGAAGACACCCTCACCCAGATCGGGCTGGGCTATGCCTTTCTGTTTCTGCTGGCCTGGCGCCCCCGCAAGGAACAGTGGGGCGCGCTCCTGTTGATCCTCGTGGGCTACTGGCTCGCGTTCGCGCTTTACCCAACGCCGGGGCCGGACTTCGACTGGGCCGCGGCCGGCGTGTCGCCCGACTGGCAATACAACCTGACCGGGTTCGCCGCGCATTGGAACAAGAACACGAACCTGGCCTGGGCGTTTGACACCTGGTTCCTGAACCTGTTCCCGCGGGAGACGCCCTTCACCCACAATGGCGGCGGCTATGCCACGCTCAGCTTCATCCCCACCCTCGGCACGATGATCCTCGGGTTGATCGCGGGCGAGTGGCTGAAGTCGCCGCTGCCGGACACGCACAAGGCCCGGCGGCTCCTGATCGCCGGTCTCATGCTGTTGGCCCTGGGCTGGCTGCTGAATGTTGCGGGAGTCTGCCCGAACGTGAAACGGATCTGGACGCCCACCTGGGTCCTGTTCAGCGGCGGCTGGTGTTTCGTGATCCTCGCGGCGCTGGTGGTCACGGTGGACATGGCCCGGTTCAAGTCCTGGACCTTCCCGCTCATCGTGGTTGGGATGAACCCGATCGCGGCGTACTTGATGGATCATCTGTTCGGCCGGTTCATTGGCAAGGCCCTCGAGACCCACCTTGGCCGCGATTTCTTTCTCCTGTTGGGCGAGCCTTACGAAAGCCTCGTGCGCGGCGCGCTGATCCTGCTGGTGCTCTGGCTGATTCTGTTCTGGATGTACCGGCGGAAGTTGTTTTTGAAGATCTGAAGAGCTTTCAGGTGGCGCAGCTCGTGTATGATGTCTCGGTGGCTTGCAGCCTCCTGAACCGCCAGCTCGCCGCCCAGGAAAAAGCCTTTCTCGAGCAAGGCGGGTTTACCGAACGGCTTTACCGCATGCGACAGCAGAGGAGAAACCGATCGTAAAAACGGGCGAACTCGCTTTAAAACCGCAGCGGAGTACGCTGCCTATAACAGCTTGCACGCCGGCTGCCCGCTGCCGGGGGGCTTAACTGCCTCTGGCTCTGTCATAATCGAGGCTCCGGCTTGCGGATGACCTGGTAATGGCGTTCAAGAATCCCCCTCGCCGTGAATCGGGGGGAGCGTTCTTCAGCTATGACTTCGAAGAAGTCGCCGCATCCACGGCACCGGTACAGCGTACCGTGCCGCTCGATCGACTCGTCAATCAACTCGAACTTAGATGTGGGTACTGGGAATTTCCTGCAGATTTCACATGCCATTTACCACCTCCTGATAGGGGTCCAAGTGCCATCAGAGTTCAATCTGAAGAGCGTTGAGCCTTCCGGAATAGGCTGTCCTCCAGATAGCACGAATTCACGAACACCACTGCTCTTCCAGGCTCCAGCGTGATCAACCCCAGTGAACCCTCCGGGCCGCCAGTGTTTGTTTATCCCAGCATCTGAAGTTACGGGAAGCCCTAAGTCTAGACCACTCCTAGGTATGGAGAGTCCGTAGATTGGCTCACCGGAAAGGTAGGCAGCAAGAGGACCTGGCGCATGCCCGGTTGCGGTGACTACCCCCGCCCGATTCGCCACCATAGCCACATCCTCGAGTGGAGCAACCCAAACGGTCTTCCCGGCAGTGCCCAGCGTTGCAGCCGGCAGGTCGTAAAAGTTCTTTGCGCTGCTGCCCATGAAAGAGACTACGTAATTGTTTCCGCGCACCCCCTCCCCCACCAATTCCCTTGCGGTGAGGATGGTTCCGTTGCGCCAGGAGTGGAGGGCGGGGGCGGATCGGGAGTAGGCGCGGGTGAGGGGGGCCAGCGGTTGGGAGGCCACACGGACGAGAGCGGGCCAGAGAGCGCGGGCGGCATAAGCGGTGCCGAAACCTAACGCGACGTCGCGGGAGGAAGCGAGGAAATAGTCGAGAACGATCTGTTCGTCGGAACGTCCGGCTTCGAGGCTTTCGAGGGCTTGGATCAGGCCGTAGCCGATTTGCAGCGAGACGCCATTGTACATGGTGCGGAGGGAAAGGCCGTAGGTGACCCCGAGGGAGGTGGACAGGGCGCTGAACCGGCCGCCGGGATCGAGCCGGTTCACGGGGTCGCTGGCGGCATAGAGATAAGGATGCAAACTCGAGGGATCACCCCGAACGCCCCAAAACGGGTCCCGGGTGCGGAATCGGCCGGTCTCGGGCTGATAGAGGCGGGCGCGGAGATCGCAGGCCTGAAGGTGAGGATCCCAGCGTTCGCCGGCGAAGAGGTGAGCGCTGTCGGACTGGCCGGTGCGCTGGATGACGTTGCCGAAGGCGTCGTAATCCCAGGTGTCGGTGACGGCGCCGGCGGAGTCGGTGAGATACCGGACGTTGCCCCGGGCATCGGTGCCATGGAACCGGAGCTGCCAATGCGGGGAAAGGTCGGGGTCGATGGCGAGGTTCTCCTGATGGAGGAGGGCGTGGCCGAAAGTATGGACGCGGACCGGGGTGAGCGTTTGGTCCACGAGCAGGAGTTCCTCGAGCACCTGGGGATGGCCGGTGGGGTTGAGGTCATCGACCAGGAAATAGGTGGTGAGGCCATTGGCGGTTTGGAGCGCGCGCCGGCCGTCGCCGTCGTAGGCCAGGGAGACGCCCCAAGGCTGGCCGTTGATCGAGGCGCGACGTTCGATCAGCCGGTTCTCGAAGTCGTAAAGGTCGGTGACCGGAATGTGTGACGGGGCCGGGAGCAGGGACTGGAGGGTGTTGCCATTGGCATCGTAAGACTCGGTCAGGAGCTGGTCATTGGCATCGTAGAGGTGGCTCGCGGAGGTGAGATGGCCCAAACCCGATCCGGAGACGGAGCGGGAGAGGCGATTGCCCGCGATGTCGTAAGCGTAGGCCAGGTGGGCGCGGGTGGAGTTCGCGTCGATGGTTTCGGCGGACAACCGGTAAAGCGGGTCGTAGGTGTACTCATGACGGCGGATGATGGGGCCGGCGGTGTCCGCGATGGTGCTTTCCTCGGCGAGACGATGTCCTGTTGACGCGAGGTTATAGCCGAACCCGGCGATGCTGCCGGTGGCGGGGTGGACCGTGACGCTTTGGGTGAGGCGATGGAGGCGATCGTGCTGGTAGGAGGTGATGGTTCCGTTGGGGCGGGTGACGGCGGCCAGATCGCCGGCGGCATCATAACGGTACGTGGTGATGAGGGGCGCCAGCACGGAGCTCGCCTCGGTGACGTTGCTAAGCCGGTTCAGGGCGTCGTAGTCGTAGCGGACTTTGACGCCGTTGGGATGAGCCGAGCGCAGGCCGACCAGGTTGCCGGCCGGATCGTAATCGTATTGGAGTGTGAGGGGATGGGCGAGCCCGGAGGGTTGCCAGGTTTTGGCGGTGCGCCGGTTGCCGGCATCGTATTCGAAGCGGGTGACACCCGTGGCATCGGTCATGGCGGTGCGGCGTCCGGCGGCATCATAGGCATACGCGATGGTGGCCATGCCAAAGGCGGGGTCGGGGATTTTCTCGAGCAACCGGTCGAGCGCGTCATGGGTGTAGCGGGTGGTGCGCCCGTTGAAATCGGTGTGGGCGATGAGGTTGCCGGCGAGATCGTAAGCGAAGGATTCGGACTGGCCGCCCGGGAGGGTTCGTTGGGTCAGGCGCCCGGCCGGATCGTGCTGGTATCGGGTGACGCGACCGGCGGCGTCCGTCTGGCGGGTGCAGCGGCCGAGTGGATCGTGGGTGAACCGGGTGACGTGGCCGGCCGGGTTGGTGACGGAGGTGAGCAGGCTTTCGTGGTCGTACCCGAACCGGGTGATCGACCCGGCCTGATCGGTTGCCGCGATGAGTCGGCCGAGGGCATCGTAAGCGAACTGCTCGGTGCTGCCGTCCGGATGACGGACGGCGATCAGGCGGTTCAGTGGATCGAATTCGAAATCGGTCTGGTGACCGGCGGCGTTGCGGATGGCCGTCCGGTTGCCGTTGGCATCGTATTCGAGCCGGGTGACTTCGCCGAGGGCATTGGTGACCGTGACCAGTTGGCTGGCGGCGTCATAGCCGAAGAGCGTGGTGGCGCCCCGGGCATCGGTGACCGCCACGAGGTTGCCGGCGAGATCGTATTGGGCGGCAGCGGTGGCGCCGTTGGGATCGACGACGGCGACGGGCCGGCCGAGGGGATCGCGGGTGATACGCGTGACCAGGCCCAGGGCATTGGTGATGGCGATGGTGCGGCCGTCGGGATCGCGGTCGAACTGGACGACGGCGAGGTTGGGGAAGGTGGTTTGGACGTGACGTCCGCAAGCGTCGTAGTCGAACGCGGTGGTCCGGCCGAGGGGATCGACCTGGCGCGAGAGGTTGCCGGTGGAATCGAATTGTTGCTGGATCGTGGCGTCATCGGGGCCGACGGCGAGCGTGACCTGGTTGTTGGGGCTGTAATCCAGCCGGACGCTCAGCCGGGAGGGGTTGCCGTCGTCGGTGAGGTGGGTGGTCTCGAACCCGGTGGTGCGTCCCAGGTCATCGTGGTGAAAGTCGATGACCCGGCGGTTGGGCCGGGCTTCGCGGGTGAGGTGGCCGCGGTGGTCGTAGTCGAAGGTGGTGATGTCGCCGAGGGGATTGGTGATGGAGGCGACCAGCCCGGCCGGGTTAAGACCGAGGGTCGTGGTCGCGCCGGCCGGATCGGTGATTCGGGTGCGGTCGGGATCGTATGCGTAAGCGATGGTGAACCCGCGGGGATCGGTGACCGAGGTCAGCCGGCGGTGTTCATCGTAGGCATAAGAAGAAGTGCGCCCGAGCGGATCGGTTTGGGAGGTGAGATTGAATTGGGAATCGTATGTGAACGTGGTGGTGTGACCGAGCGGATCGACGCGGCGCACCACATTATCGAATTCATCGTAAGCGAACGCGGTGACGCCGCCGAGCGGATCGGTGCGCCGGATCACATTGCCCCGGTCGTCATACTCGAAGAGCGTGGGGTGACCTGAGCGGTTGCGGACGATTTCATGGCGTTGGGCCAGATCCCGCTGGAACTCGATCGCGCGGCCGGCCGCATCGGTTTGCCGGGTCATCCGGCCGGACTCGTCGTAATCCGTGCGCAGGGCGGGTACGCCGCGGGGATCGAGGATTTGGGTGAGGTGATGGGGCCAGGCGGGTTGCTGGTAGGCGAGTTGGGTGGTGAGGCCATCGCGGGCGGTGACCTGGGTGAGATTGTTTTGGGCATCCCGCTGGTAATGGAAAGTTTGGCCGGCGGGATCGACGATCTCGGTGATATAGCCGTCCGGGTTGCGCCGGAACTGGACGGAGACCCCGCTGGAATGGCGGATGCCATCCGCATCGATCGTGAGGGAATGGCCGTGTCGATCGGTGACCGATTGAAGGCCGGCCAATTCGTCGATCACGTAGATGTCGCCTTCCGGAGTGAGGTAACGGAAGCGGGTCGGGTTGAAGTCGGCGAAAGTGCCGAGGTCGATCAGATTGACCGGGCCGATGAAGCCATCGACGGTGGCGAGGCTGGGGCCGTCGATTTCGAGCCGGCCGAGGGTGCCCGGCAGCGGCGCAAACTCGAGGTGCGCCGTGGCGATGGGATAGCCAAACTGCAGGTGCGGGGTCAGCCGGGCCTGGAAGCGGGCGATCCGTTCGTCCGGGAAAACAAGGGTGACTTCGCGGGTGCGGATGGGATCGAGCTGGTACCAGCCCGCGGAGGTGCGCTGTTCCCAGTTGCGGCCGAGGTGCCGCTGCTTGCGGAGACTGAGGGTGTTGAAGTCGAGGTGCCAGCCCACGCCGAAATCGCCAACCTCACCCAGACGCGCCCGGCGGCTGTCGTAGGTGCGAACGATCTGGATGGGCAACCCGGCAACGGGGATGGAGAGATCAGTGAAGGCGAGGCTGAATCGGCCGGGTTTGAACTGGCCTTCGACGCTGAGCACGACGGGGTCGGTGGTGGCCGATCGACCGAGCTGATCCGTGGCCTGCAACCGGAGTTCGTAGCAGCCGTTGGGCAACACCGTGGGGTCCAGCCGGCCGAGAATTCCCTCGACTGGCGCCTGACCTTCGCCGAGCACGATCTCCGCGGCCGCGGGGTCCGGCCCCGGTGCGGTGATCGGGGCTGGGCGCGCGACGAGCCGCCAGGTGGTGGGCAGCTCTCCCGCCACCGTGCCCGAGATTTCGCGGGGCGCGGTGACGCGTTCGCCATCGCCGGGCGCGAGCAGTCCGGCGACGGGTCCCGGGGCATGCTCGAGCACCGTGACCCGCACGTCAGCATGAGCGGAGAGCGCCCCATCGTGAGCTGTAAAACGAAGGAGGTATTCGCCCGGGAGCTCGAAGCGCGCCAGCCAGACGTTGTTTTCGCGGTGGCACTCGACCCGGCCGGGGCTGTCCAACTGTACCCAGCCGGTGACGAGTGTGCCGGCCGGAAGACCATCGTCCTGGGCCAAGACGTTGAGGCTGGCCGGGGAGGAGAGGCCGATGGACTGGTGCGGGCCCGCGCTAATCGTGGGGGGAAGGTTGACGAGGTCGAGCACGTGAAGGACGACGTCATCGGCGCGGGAGAACTGGCCGTCGTTGGCCACGCAGCGGAAGCGGTATTGACCGGGAGCGGCGAAGCTGACGGTGGCGCTGCGGTGGACGGTTCGGGCGGCGGGATCGGCGGTGAGATCATGCAGTGGCTGCGGGTCGAACTGAACCGGGACCGGTCCATCCACCTGAAACCAGTCCAGTTCGAGCGCGGGACCCGGCAGCGCGTCGTCCAGTGCGGTCGCGGCCAGGGTGATCCGCTCGGACTTCAGCACGGTTCGGTCGCGGCCGGCGTGGGCGGTGGGCGGGAGGTTGAGTTCGCCAAAGGGGCGCACGGCGATTTCGACGTGGTCGCGGGTGGTGAACTCCGAGTCATGGGCGCTGAGCTGGAGTTCGTAGGAGCCAGGTTCTGTGAAGGAGGCCATCGTGCCGGGCTGGCTGGAGTCCTCGAGCCGCACCGGGCCGGCGCCGGCGGTTTGTTCCCAGAGGGTGGCCAGGGGAGTTTCCAGTGGCAGGCCGTCGTCCCGCACCCAACCTTCCAGCAGGGTCGTTGCCGGGGTGAGCACCGTGACCGTGGTCGAGAAGAGCACGGGCTCGCTCAGGCCGTCGTCGAGGGTGGCGACGACCGTGTGTGCGCCGGGAGGGTAATGGTGTTCGAAGACCACGGGAATGGGTTCGATGGTCGCGCTCTCTTCGAGCTGATCGATCTGGTCCGGGTCCGCGCCATTGACGGACCAGGAGACGGTGATTGCCCGACCGCAAGGATGGTTGAGTTCGAGGGTTAAGGGGACGCGGGCGCCGGTAGTGGCTGCCAGCGGAACGGTGATGGGATCTGGGCCCGAGAGGCTGAGGCGCTCCTGGTGGCCCCATTTGGCGATGAGACTCGAGGGTTGACCATTGGCGAACGTGAAGGTGCCGCCCGCGTATACCCCGCTGGTGGTGGTGGTCAGGGCGAAAACGCGGCTGCTGAGGCCGGACCCGAGCGGCTGCCATGCGTTGCCGTCCCAGCGGGCCAGGCGGTTGATGGAGCGCGAGCCGGATTGGGTGAAATCGCCGCCGGCGTAGAGGTTGGTGCCGTGCCAGGCCAGGGCCTGGACGATGCCATTGAACCCGTCGCCGACCGGCCACCACCGGGTGCCGTCCCAGCGCGTGATAGGGGGGGTGGCGAGAGTGTCGGTGCCGGTGAAATTGCCGCCGACGTAGAGGTCGCCATGTTGATCGAAGGCGAGGGCCTGGATCGTGGTGCTACAGCCGGTCCCCCGGCAACCGGCGGGTGTGCCGGGTCCGATGGGAGCCCACTCGGCGCCATTCCATTTGGCGAGGTTGGTGGCGAGGCCGGACGGGGTCTGGGTGATGAACTTGCCGCCGGCGTAGAGATCGCCGTTCGGGGCCAGGGCGAGGGCATTGACGACGGCGTATTGGGTGGAGTTGCGTTCGGGGGTGTCACGCAGATCGCGGAGGCCGTCGCCGAGCCGCTCCCAATCCTGGCCATTCCATTTCGCCAGGTGGAAGGAGACCGGCGCGCTGGGGACATTCGAGGTCTGGAACTTGAACTGGCCCCCGAAGTAGACGGCGTCGGGGGTCGCGAGGAACACCCGGGCGGCGACTGAGGAACTGGCGGTCTTGAAACCCCAGCTTTCCCAGCCGGTTCCCGTCCAGCGCGCGGTGAAATCCAGGAAACCGTTCTGGTCCAGGTCACGAAGAAACCCGCCGGCCACGAACACCTCTTCGCCGAGCGCCGCCACGGGTTCGGTGGTGCCGCTATGGGCGATGAAACCGATCGGGTCGGAGTTGGGATCTTGCGGGTTGATGGGACGGGGATCGTACAAGGGCGAGTAGGCACAGCCGTTCCAACGGGCCAGGCTGCGGACGTAAACGCCGCCGGCGGTCGAGAAAGCCCCGGCGATGTAGACATCGGTGCCGGACGACGCGAGGCAGTTGGGGCGCACGTAGCTGCCTGAAATGCCGGGTTGCCCCACCGCATACTCCCAGTTCATCGGGAGCGGCGGGTAAAACGTCATGGACGGAACCGCCGGACCGGGGACGAACAAGTCCAGGAGTTGATCGGGGCCGGCGTCGACCCACGGCGGCTGGTTGCCTGTCACCGTGATCATCACCGTGGCACTGGCCGCAAACTCGGAATCGGACGCGGTCAACCGCAGCCCATAAACGCCCGGTTCGCTGAACGAGGCCTGTGCGGTGGCGGAATCCGCGCCCACCCAACGCACTTCGCCCGGGCCAAGGGTTTGTTCCCAGAGAAAGACGAGCGCAATGCCCGCCGGCAAACCGTCGTCGGTGGCAATCCCGTTCAGGTAAACCGGCCCGGATACGATGGTTCGATCAGGACCTGCGGAGACAACGGGCGGCTGGTTTTCCGGGTAAACCGACAGGATGAGGATGTCGGACACGGTGAACTCGCCATCGGTGGCGGATAGCTGCAGTTGATAGACTCCGGGTGCGTCGAATTGGGCCAGGGCATTGGTCTGATTCACGGAATCGAACTCGACCGGGCCTGGGCCCTCGAGCAACCGCCATGAGGTGAGCAGCGGCTGCTCAAACGGCAGTCCGTCATCCGCGGCGTGCCCGGCCAGGCGGACCCGGTTGGTGAGGGCCACGTAACGCTCCGGCCCGGCATCGACGATGGGCGGGAGATTCTCGCCTGCCGGCCGAACCGAGATCCGGAGGTCGTCGCTGGCGCTGAGGTGACCGTCGGTGGCGGTCAGGCGGAAAGTGTATTCGCCCGAAGCGGGGAAGAGCGCCTCGGTTTCCAGTGCGTCGGGTTGGACGAGGAAGGCGGGGCCGGGTCCATCGAGGCGGCTCCAGGCCACATGGATTTGACCGGTGGGCAGTTGATCGTCGGTGACGGTGCCGCGAAACCGGACCGGGAGACCGACGGTGGCGACGAGGTCCGGTCCGGCGTCGACGCCGGGCGCTTGATTCACTGTGATCAGGAGATCGTCGCTGGCGGTCAGTTCGGAGTCGGTGACGTTCAAGCGGAGCCGGTATCGGCCCGGGGTGCTGAAGTGGGCCTGGGTGAGGAGCGTGTCGGTGTGGGCGAAAGTGACCGTGCCGGGGCCGTCGGCCTTTTCCCAATGAATGGCCAACCCAACGCCCGCCGGCAGGCCGTCGTCGGAGGCCGCGCCCTCGAGCGTCGCCGGGGCGGGGAAAGCGATGAGTTGATCGTCGCCGGCGTGGACGATGGGGGGCTGGTTGCGGGGGAGAACCGTGATGGTCAACTCATCGAAGGCGCTGAGTTCGGTGTCGCTGGCGGTGAGGCGCAGGACATAAGTCCCGGGGGCATCGAACCAGATCTGGCCGGTGAGACTGTCGGGGTGCTCGAAGTAACCGACGCCGGGGCCGCTCAAGACCGACCAATGGAATTCGAGTTGCGCGTCCGGCGGCAGGTCATCATCGGTTACGCTGGCGGCGAGGAACCCGCTTTGATCTAGATAAAAGGCCTGATCGAGACCGGCGCTCACCACCGGGGGATCGTTCACGGGCTGAATCGAAAGCAACACCGCGGCAGTGACCGAGTCGAGTTCGCCGTCATGGACCTGGAAATGGAACTGGTCTTGCCCGCTAAAATCCGGCGCCGGGGTGTAAACCAGGTCTGGCGCACTGCCGGTCAGGGTTCCGTGTTCGGGCCATTTGACGATGGAGTAAGTCAAAGGGCTGCCCTCGAGGTCGGCGCCGGTGAGCACGATGGCGATGGGTTCGTCCTCGAGGAGCGAAACCGTCTGGGCGTCGGCGATCGGGGGATCGTTGACGGGTAGGATCGCGATGGTGACGGTGGCTTCGGGGGAGGTCAGTTCGCCATCGGTTACCGTAAACGTGAACGAGTCCTGACCGTTGAAATCCGGCAGTGGCAGATAACGCAGCCGCGGCGGATCGCCCGTCAGGGTCCCGCGCACAGGCGGCGTCGAGACGGCGAACAGGAGTGGATCGTCGTCCGGGTCGACACCGTCGAGCACGATGTCGAGCGGCTCGTCTTCGTAAGTTTCGAACGATCCTGGAACGGCGACCGGCGGCCGATTGGGCTGTTCGACGGCCACGATGATTTCGTCCGCGCCGGTCAGTTCGGAATCGGAGACCTCGAGCCGGAGCGCGTAGATGCCGGGCAGATCGAAGTCAACAAGGGTAGCCAGGGCTGTGGGCGTTTCGAAGGTCGCTGTGCCCGGCCCGCTGACCTGGCTCCAGGTGCAGGCGATCTCGGCGCCCGGGGGAAGTCCGTCATCGAGCATCGTCCCCATGAGCTCCAGTGGCTCGCCCCACCACACCGTCCGGTCCGGGCCGGCGTCAACGAGGGGCGGACGATTGACGCCACCGCAGTCCGCGAAACCCAGGAATTCCGCCCGAATGCGACCTCGCCCCCCCAGTCGATAGTCGAGCAACCGCACTCGGGCAAAGGCGGCCACGCGGTATTGCGCCGTGGCGCCCTGGCCGCGAACGGCGTCCCAGACCGGGAGGATGGCCTCCGTCGCCAGCAACCGGTCGAGGGCGTGGCGCACGCCGCGGCTGTTCGAGACACCGGGTTTGCCTGCCACCCAGTCGCCGGGCGAGATCACCAGGTCGCGCGAATCTTCGGGGTTCACGTAGATCTGGCTGTTGCCTGGAGGCTCGAGACTTTGCGCCAGCAGGACCTCGCTGGGACTGCCCGACCAGGACAACCAGCCGAATTGACCGGGAGCGGCGCCTTCGAAGATGTCGTCGAGAATCGTGCCGGGTGTGACGTCGCGGAGCGCATCCTGGGACAGGCCGATCGGGTAGAGCGCGCAGGGCGCCATCGCATCGGCAGCCACGCACAGCGGTGCGAACCCAAGTAGCGCCGACGCGAGGATGCCGATCACGCGGGGTCGCCGAGGGCGAGTGGGCATGGGGCGGGAAGGGAGCCGGCCGGCGCAGGGCGGATTCACTGGCTGAGAATGGACAGCATTCATCGATGGTCTCCTGGTTTAAAACCTCCTTTAACCTTGTGACCTTCGGCCGGAACCGGTCGTCCGACCGGTCAGCCTCAGGCTGTGCGTTCGATTAACAAATCGCACCGCACCCTGTCAACTGAATCTGATGGCGCCCGTGCGCGGCCGTTCGTCATCCGGGCTCGCACGCTCTGTTGAATGCCGCTTGGGGCTACTGCCGTCGCGAGAACCGGCCTTGTCCGCGGAATGCAGCGCGGATAGACTCCGTCGTGCAGTCATGAAACCGCTCACCTCCATGACTTCGGACTTCTTCGAAGTTCAGTAGCGTATGATCCACGCAATCCCAGGCATGGGAGCCGATCGCCGGATGTTTCCCACGGTGTGGAAGACGCTGCCGGGATTCGTGGCCCATGATTGGCCGCCTCACCGCGGGGAGCGCACCCTGGAGGAAGTCGCGGCGAACCTGTGTCGCGCCTATGGCATCGAGGACGGCGACATTGTGGTGGGAGCGTCGCTCGGGGGGATGGTGGCCTGTGAAATCGCAAAAATCCGACAGCTCGGGGGACTGTACCTCGTGGGCAGCGCGACCCATCGGGAAGAGATCAGCCGGCTGCTGGCCGCCTTGCATCCCCTGGCCGACCTGGCGCCGATCGACTGGTTGCAGGCATGTGCCGGCCGGATTCCATTGGAATTCGCGCAGATGTTCGCCAAAGCCGAGGCCTCCTTTATGCGCCAGATGGTCAAGGCCATCTTCGCCTGGCCGGGCTCGGGCAACGTTCCGGTCCGGCCGCGGCGCCTGCACGGCCGGCATGACCTGGTGATTCCGCCGCCGCCGGAGGTGGATCTGTTGCTGGCCGGGGGCCACCTGATTTCGATCACTCACTCCAGGGCTTGCGTGGACTACATTCGTTCGGCATCCGGCTTATGAAAATGGGTATGATGCCGCAGAATTGTCGACCGCAAGGTCAGCAGAAGTTTCAGCCCGGTGGCGGGAAAACATGCAGGATCTTGAGGGTGATTGCATCGCGGTTGACGCTGGTGATGGCTGGGGCGTTGGGTGGCCTCGGCGCGCAGGAGACGGTGCCGGGCATTCGAACACCGGATATCGTGCCGCGAACCGTGATGATCGGGCCGGGGGTTCCCTGGATACGGCATGTGATCGATGCAACATCGACGGGGGCGGATGGCGTGAAGTTGGGCGATCTGGACGCGGATGGCGATCTCGATGTGATCGCGTGTGAGGAGAGTGCCGGGCTGGGTGTCATTTGGTATGAAAACCCGGTCCGACAGTAACGCAATGGAGGGGGGCAGGGCCAGGACTTTAGGGTCATCTTCGTTGTTGACATTGTGCGCTGATCGCGTCGATCCATCGTTCCCATGCTTGGTCTCGCCGGATCCGCTGTCGAGCCCGCCGGATCGCCTGCGCCACCGCTCGTTGCCGCGCGTGGTCACGGGGTGCCGCCCTCCGGCGCGCTGAATCTGTAACGGACGTGTTATGGCCGCGGGGGCTCGACGACTGGCCCAGAAATGTCAAATATGAAGATGTGTACCCCAAGACACATGACCCCAAGACACAATGGCTACCGCCTGATTGCGGCGATCCACTTCGACCGTCAAACGGCGTACACGTTGCGCTTCCTGACCCACGCTGAATACAGCCGCGAACGCTGGAAAGACGAACTATGAAAACAGGGACCAAACTCCGCTTCGCGGACCTGCCCAAGGACTATGCCGCCCTCTGCCGTCTGTTTCTCCCGCGGCCGATTCGTGATGCCGTGGACTACGCGAACGTGGCCGAGGTGGCGGATGCGATGGCCCTCTGGCAGGAGGATTTCACGAAAGACCAGGCCGACTACTTCGATCTTCTGTGTACCCTCATGGAGGAGCACGACAAAGCCAAAGTGAAGTGGCCGAAGCTGGACGGCCGGGAGATGTTGCAGCACCTGCTCGAGCAACAGGGACTCTCCGCCGCGGATCTCTCGCGCCTGCTCGGCGGCAGTCGGAATCTGGGCGCGATGATCCTGCGCGGAGAGCGGAGCCGCACGCTCCCCCACATCCGTAAGCTCGCGACTCATTTCAAGGTCGGTCCGGAGCTGTTCATCTGAGGACCATTCACGTCGTCCGGACGAAACCAACTCTTTCACAACAAGGGCAATGACAATGCCTCGCTTACCGTAAGGCCCGTCGGAGGGGGTTAAACGATCAACCCCATCAACCCCAAGCCCCTTTCTCCTTTGCCCTGTGCAACCTCGCCGAAGGTGAACACCATCACGAACACGAGCGGGACCTTGGTGTTCGAGGATGCCGAGGTGGCCCAGCACGAGAGCCGGCAGAGCCAAGAGCCGTCAGCGTTGGTCGGACTCCCTGTCGAGCGTTGCGCGTGCAATGGCTCGGTTGGCGGCCACCAACCGATCGATGAACCCGCGGAGTGCGGTCGACGCAGGGGGGTCGAGGACCGGGAGTTCTCGCAGATACGTTGGCTTGGCACATTCACGGGAGTGTGCCTGGAGTTTCCGCAGGAACTCCAAGGGGTTGTAGTCGTTGTCGGCCGCCCGCGCGGCCCGGGCGAACAGTTCCTGCCAGTCAATGTTCCGCTGTTGGTCGACGGCCCAGAGGTCGATCAGATCGCGCCCGAAGCCGCGCGTGGAGAATGCCGAAATCTTCGCGAACATCAGATCGGCCAAGCTGACCACCGCGAGGCCGGAGACATGTTTGCTGGCCTGGTATTTCTTGCGATGCCGGAGATAGGGCCGGGCGATCTCGATGCGAATGACCCGTCTCCCGACACGGGTTTGATACTCATAGATCTCGGCACTGAGCCGGCTGATCAGCTTGAGCCGTCTCTGGGTTACCAGGGAAAACCGCCGATGTATCGTCTCGATCTCTTCGTTCTGGTTCTGAAGGTCGATATCCAGACTGAAGCGGCCGTGGGTGTTCTCGATGTGTTCGAGGTAAAGCGCGTTGGCGCCGGCTAATGCGCCCGCCCGGACGAGTTCCGGGATCGCTTGGAACGTCCGGACGACCGTTTGAAGATCCAGTGGCGCTGGTGCTTTCATGACGCCTCAGGAAACAGTTCGCGCAACGCCTCTTTCGTCTTCCTCTGCCCGTGAGCGAGACAAAACTCCAAGTCAAACCAGCCCTTGGGTAGCTTCCGCCAATGCCAGGCCCGGCCACGCTCAAGGACGTTCAGCGCGATTTGCCTCTTTCCAAACGGCGTAAGGCGACCATCCAGATTCCATGCGAACGCGCGGAGTGCCCGCGGAATCTGCTCCGTCTTTGGCTGGCCGGCGGGTGGCTTTCTCATGTTCGCGATCCCCGCGGATGCTACCCGTTGAGCGTCCACCCGGGACGGTACGTGCGGCGCAGGAGGGCATCGGCTTCGGCGGAATCGGTGACGCGACCGGCGGCGCCGTCGTAGCTGATCTTCTTTCCGACACGGTAGGCGACGAGGCCCAGCAGCATTTGCTCGATCATGTTGCCGCTGTATTCGAAGTCGCAGGAGGTTTTCAGGCTGCCTTTGCAGGCGGTGATCCATTCCTGCTGGAACCCGTTCATCTTGGGGATCAGCTTATCCTCCGAACGCCGGTGGTAGTGGGTGACGTCGGCGTGGTTGCTGTTGGGGAAGATCGCCCGCGAGTTGAAGCCCGAGACCAGGTAACCCCGGCTCCCTTCGAACAAGGCGCCGTGGTCGATCTTGTTTAGGTCGAGCATTTCCACGGGGGAATCAGGCATCGCGCCGCCCTGATACCAGGATACGCGAACGGCCGGGCGCCAGGCATTGGCCGGATGTTGCAGGTGCATCTCGAGTCTCACCGGGGCGACCTCCGGATTGAAGGGTTCGCCCTTGGCCTCGGCGGAGACGGGCAACGCGGCATCGATGGCGTTCCAGGCAATATCCATCGTGTGACTGCCCATGTCGCCGATCTGGCCGTTGCCGAAATCCCAATACATGTTCCACGAAAGACAGTTCATCCCCGGGCCCCCGGCGAAATAACCCGGGTTGTAAGGATGGAACGGCGAGGGCCCGAGCCAGAGATCGTAGTGCAGATGCTTGGGCGGTTCGCCCGCGGCGGGCAAATAACCGGGCTTCGGGATCTGGCGATTGCCCCAGGTCGAGACCGACTCGAGTTGGCCGATGGCGCCGTCGCGGATCAATTCGCGGACGCGGTTGAAGTTTTCGTATTCGTGGCGCTGGGTGCCGCACTGGGTGGCCAGTTTGTTCCGGTGCTTCAGGTAGGTTGACCGCACCACCCGCGCTTCTTCCACGGTGTTGGCCAGGGGTTTCTCGCAATAAACATGCTGGCCGCGGTTCATGGCCCAGTTGGCCACAAAGGCGTGCGTGTGGTCGGCGGTGCAACAGACCACCGCGTTGACATCCTTTTGCTCGAGACATTTCCGCCAGTCGACGTACGTCTTGGCCCCCGGGAATCGCTTGGCGCCGAAAGCCAGGTGTTCCTCATCCACATCGCACAACGCCACCACGTTCTCGGTCGAGATGGCCCCGAAGTGGGCTTCACCCCGACCCCAGGTGCCTATCAAGGCAATGTTCAGCTTGTTGCTGGGCGCGTTGGCCCCGAACAACGTGACGTGCGGCAGGAACATCGTGCCGGCTCCGGTGGTGGCGAGGGTGGAAAGGAATTGGCGGCGTTTCATGTGCGCCAGCCTATGCTTGCGCGTCGCGCAGTCAAGTTTGGGACATCACCTCGGGGCCCGACTCGGACTGCCGATCGCGAATCTGTGCTACGGCCGTGCGTCGGGAAGTTCCCTGATTCGAATGCGTCGATACTCGAGCTGGCCGCGATCGCCTTCGAATCCGATGGGCCCGGAAGCGGGAATCTCCAGGGCGGCTTCGAGGACCTCGCCGTTGCAGAGGCAATGAGCCCGATTGCCGGTGACGGTTACCACGATTTCGTTCCAATCGCCGGGGCGGTAGTTCTTGAGGTTCTTGTAGGGTCCCGCGAGCGGGTAATCGCGGCACTGGAGCTGCCGGCCGCGAATGAAAATCCCGCTATCGGCGTTCGGCGTGGCGCGAAACTCGAGGCGCAACACAAAGTCCCGGGCAAAGTCTCGAGTGGTCGACAACTGCTGGATTTTTCGGCCCTCGGGCGGGGTGGTGACGATGAGGCGGCCGTTCCGGGCGACGAACCGGCCATCGGGGCTGGTCGCCAGATCGTCCAAGGCCACGGCGGTCGAGACAATTGGCCAGGGCGGGGCGTTGGGATCGCTGGCTTGCCAGCCCCGCGCGGCTTCCTTGTCCGCTTCGGACGTCGGCCGGTAGCCCCAGCCGTCGAGATCGCCGCCATTGAACAGGCTGACAAAGCCGGGTTCGGGGGTGAATGCGTAGGCGTTGGTCTCGAGCAAACCGAGCGTGGCTAAGATGGGTCGCAAGGCGGCGGCCCATTTGGCGTAGCCGGCCAGGTTGGGATGCAGCAGATCCGGGAACTCCCCGGGAATGGCATCGCCGTCGGCGTCGGCAAACAACGGCCAGGTCTCGAGCCAGGTCACCTGCGCGTTGCCCTTGACCGCCTGCGCGTAGAGCTGGTTCACCTCCTTGATCAGGTCGGCCGGACGCGATTTCGACGCGGAACTGGGAAACACCTGGCACAGCACGATGGGCATGCTCGCGTTGTGCCGCGACAGTTCGGCCAGAATGAGCTTCAGGTTCGCCGCGATGGTTTCCGGGCGCGCCTTTTCCTCGAGATCGTTCGTGCCGATGAGCAGCACCACCGCCCGCGGATTCAGGGCGAGCACGTCTTCCTGGAGCCGGATGAGCACGCCACGCGAGGTGTCCCCGCTGATGCCGCGGTTGGCGAGCTTCAGGCCGGGGAACCAGGCGCTGAAATCCTCCCCCCACCCTTGCGTGATCGAATCGCCCAGCAGCACCACCGCATTCCGATCCTCCTCCACCCGGGTCGCCCATTGGGTGCGCCGCGTCTGCCAGAGCTGACGAAACCAATCGTAACGGCGGATGGGTCCTTCCCCGGGCAAACCTTCGTCGGTGGCCGGAATCTGGTAATGCGCGGGCCCTGGCGCGGCGTTTGCCCGATCCGGCGGGCGGACACCGCCGCCCAGCAGCAGCAGCAGCAGGACGATCGACCAGGCGCGGAAACAGGAGCTGAATTTCATGGGCCGGATCATCCCAGACGGACAGTCAAAAGGAAAGTCCGCAGCCAGCGACTGTGGGCGTTGGCGCCGCCGGCTCACCGGTAGATATCCACCAGGAACAACACCGCCTCGCCTTTGGCCGTGTTCACGATCGCGTGCGGCACGTCGGCACGGTAACTGGCCGAGTCCCCCGGCCCCAGCGTCTCCGCATCCCCGGCCGATTCGACGCGGACCTGGCCCTTTTGCACGGTGAGGAACTCGCGGGTGCCGGCGAAATGCGCGGCGCTGCGCAGGGCGCCACCGGGTTTGAGTTGCACTTCGTAAAACTCCACGTCCTTCTCGAGGTTCAACGGCGAGAGCGTGCGAATCTGACAATGGGCGTCCGAGCGGTAGTGATACGCCCGATCATCCGCGCGGATGACGGTCACGGCGGACGTGGCCCCCGGCAGCTCGAGCAGATCCCCCAGACTCATCCCAAAGGCCCGGGCGATCCGAAGCGTGACCGCCAGCGTGGGATTGGCCTGCTCGCGTTCGATCTCGCTCAGCATCGAACGGCTCACCCCGCTGGCCCGCGCCAGGGCCTCGAGCGACCAGCCGCGTTCGAGCCGAAGCTGGCGCACGCGGCCGCCGAGATGGCGGTGGATGGCATCGGCCGATTCGGCCGGGGCGGAAGACGGTTGGGCATTAGACTTGGCCTGCATAAAACGAACGTTGCACCGGGATCGACGATATACCGGAAATACCTCTTGCATACAGGAAATTGTTTTCTACTATATCGGACGTCCGTTCTTTATACCGAACAATACCGATGAAAGCGCTGGTCAAACAGGAAGCCGGTCCCGGGCTGCGGCTCGCGGAAGTCCCGCTGCCGGAGCTGGGCATCAACGACGTGCTGATCCGGGTCCATCAGACCGGGATTTGCGGCACCGATCTGCACATCTGGAAGTGGGACGCGTGGGCGCAGCGGACCATTCCGGTGCCGATGGTGGTGGGGCATGAGTTCGTCGGGGAGATCGTCCGGGTGGGGGCGAACGTGACCGATTTTTTCCCCGGGCAGATTGTCAGCGGCGAGGGGCATGTGGTGTGTGGGCGATGCCGCAACTGCCTGGCCGGCCGCCGGCACTTGTGCGCGGACACGAAGGGAATCGGGGTGAACCGGCCGGGGGCGTTTGCGGAGTACCTGTCGTTGCCGATGACGAATGTCTGGGTGCACGCGCCGCGGATCGAGCCCGAGGTGGCGGCGATTTTCGATCCGTTTGGCAACGCGGTGCACACGGCGCTGTCGTTCCCGGTGCTGGGGGAGGACGTGCTGATCACGGGCGCCGGGCCGATCGGGATCATGGCGGCGGCGGTGGTGCGGCATGCGGGGGCGCGGCACGTGGTGATCACGGATGTGAATCCGTATCGGCTCGAACTGGCGCGGAAGATGGGGGTGACGCTCGCGGTGAACGCGCGCGAGCAGAGCTTGAAGGAGGTGCAGCGGCAACTGGGGATGCACGAGGGGTTCGACGTCGGGCTGGAGATGTCCGGCAACGCCGCGGCGTTCCGGGACATGCTGGCGAACATGAGCCACGGCGGGAAGATCGCGTTGCTCGGCATCCCGGAAGGGGAGATGGCGATCGACTGGAACACGGTGATATTCGGGATGCTCACGATCAAAGGGATTTACGGGCGCGAGATGTATGAGACGTGGTATAAGATGACCGTCATGCTGCAGAGCGGGCTGGACATCCGGCCGGTGATCACGCATCGGTTTGCGTATGCGGATTATGCCGAGGCGTTCGCGGTGATGCTCAGCGGGCAATCGGGCAAAGTGATCCTGGACTGGCGCGAGATCGCGTGATTGGCTCCGGCCTGATTCGCTGGCCATCGCGCGGGTGAGCATCCACATCGACATGGAACTGAACTGAATGCCGCCTGCTAGCCCGCACATCCCTTGTAAAGGTTCTTGTATGGCGACACCTTGAACGAAGATCCGTGAAATGCGCGAGCTGGAAGAGGCGTTAGAGCTGCCCTTGCACCACCCAACGTCCAACGCCCAACGCCCAACATCCAACGTCCCATGACTGATTCATTCATTGAACACGTCCGCCGTGAACTCAGCGCGATCGAAGCCGCCGGCACCTGGAAACGCGAACGGGTGATCTCCACACCCCAGGGAGTCCGGGTCCGCGTCGGCGACGGCGCGCCCGTCCTGAACCTCTGCGCGAACAATTACCTGGGCCTGGCCCAGCATCCGGCCGTGATCCAGGCGGGGCACGACGCGCTCGACCGCTGGGGCTACGGCCTGGCCAGCGTGCGGTTCATCTGCGGCACCCAGGAGCTGCATCGGGAGCTCGAGGAAGCGCTCAGCCGGTTTCTCGGCACGGAATCGACCATCCTTTACTCGTCCTGCTGGGATGCCAACGGCGGGGTGTTCGAAACGTTGCTGGGCCCCGACGACGCCGTGATCTCCGATGAGCTGAATCACGCGAGCATCATCGACGGTATCCGTCTCTGCAAAGCCCGCCGCTTGCGCTATCGCAACAACGATCTCGAGGATCTCTCGGCCAGGCTCCGCGAGGCCGAGTCCGCCCGGTTCCGGCTGATTGTGACCGACGGCGTGTTCTCGATGGACGGGACCATCGCGCGGCTCAAGGAGATCTGCGAGCTCGCCGACCGCCACGACGCGCTGGTGATGGTGGACGACTCGCACGCGGTCGGGTTCATGGGCGGCCGGGGGCGGGGAACGCACGAACATCGCGAGGTGATGGGCCGGATCGATATCCTGACGGGGACACTGGGCAAGGCGCTGGGCGGCGCCAGCGGCGGTTACACCAGCGGCCGGCGGGAGATCATCGAGCTGCTCCGGCAGCGGTCGCGTCCCTACCTGTTTTCGAACACCGTGGCGCCGCCGGTGGCGGGTGGCGCCTTGAAGGCGCTCGAGCTGCTGTCGGGATCGACCGAGCTGCGGGACCGGCTCGAGGCCAACACGCGCCAGTTCCGGAGCGGACTGGCGGCGCGGGGATTTCAGATCGTGCCGGGCGAACATCCGATTGTGCCGATCATGCTGGGCGACGCGGCGTTGGCGGTGCGGTTTGCCGACGCGATGCTGGCGCGGGGGGTGTATGTCATTGGTTTCTCGTATCCGGTGGTGCCGCAGGGCAAGGCCCGGATCCGGACGCAGTTGTCGGCGGCGCATACGGCGCCGGATCTCGAGTTTGCGCTCGAGCAGTTTGCGGCGGTGAAGGGGGAGTTGGGGGTATGAACGGGCGTGAGGGCGGAACCTCGGACTCGGGTAGCGTCTTGATTTCGTTTGGTCATGCGGGGAGGAGAGTCAAAGCGCCGTCGACGCCCGCGGGGCGGGCTTTGCCGGCGCAGTCCAAAAAGGGCCCTGGTGCTTCCGCACGCCGGAGAGTATGGACTGCGGCGGCAGCGCCGCCGCTTTGGCTCAGATCTGAATCTCCATTCGCAAAGTAGCGCGGGCACCCAAGCGAAGTTTGTTGCTTGCGCCAATTCAAAGAAACCCCGGATGTCTACGGAGCGCATCAGCCATGCAATACTTACTGGAACATTTCGCGGTGGCGGTGTGCGCCATCACCGGGGTGCTGGCCGCCAGCGGCAAACGCGTCGATCTGTTCGGCGTGGTCGTCCTCGCCATCGTCACCGCGGTGGGCGGTGGGACGCTCCGGGACGTGTTGCTGGACATCCGGCCCGTCTTTTGGGTGGCGGATCCGAATTACATTCTCACGGCGGTGGGTTTCGCGCTGGTGACGTTCCTGGTATCGCGTTCGCGGACCTGGCCGATGCCGATCCTGCTGGTGGCGGACGCGTTTGGACTGGCGTTGTTCACCGTCATCGGGGTCGAGAAATCGCTGGCCGCCGAGGCGCCGGGGGCGGTGGCGGTGGTACTCGGGGTTTTGACGGGGGTGGCCGGAGGCATGTTACGGGACGTGTTGACAGGGGAAATCCCGCTCGTTTTTCAGAAGCAGATCTATCTCTATGCCACCGCGGCCATGGTGGGTTGTTTGGTTTACCTGACGTTGCGCGAGTTCGCGACGCCGCAGCCGCATCTCCGGCTGATCAGCATCGGGACGATCCTGCTCTTGCGCCTGGCGGCGATCCGTTGGAAGCTCGCGTTGCCCGAGTTTCAGAGCAAGGGATCGTCGAATACGTGAGCGATGCGGAGTCTTTGAAGCTCAAGGGCGCGCTCCGAAAGTACGAATCATGAGATCCATTCCGATCATCGGCGAACTTTTACTGGCGGCGACGCTTGTGTCGGCCGCCGATGCCGAGCCGCCGCGCGCGGCCCGGTCGGTGCACCTGGGTTGGGCGGCGCCCGAGGGGACGCTGTTCTACCTCGAGATGGCGGTGGAGCGGAGCACGGCGGGGAGTTACTTCATGGCCTGCGGCTGGAACACCGGTTACTTCGGGATCCAGGAGCTCGAAGGCGGCCGCAAAGTGGCGCTGTTTTCAGTGTGGGATCCGACCGCGGGGGATGATCCGGGCGCGGTGAAATCCGAGGACCGGGTCGAGGTGTTGCACGCGGACGCATCGGTCCGGATCCGGCGGTTTGGCGGTGAAGGCACCGGCGGTCAGTGCATGCTCGATTTCCCCTGGAAACTCGAGGAGACCCACCGGTTTCTGCTGCACGCGACGGTCGATGGGAACAAAACCGCGTATGCCGGCTATCTTTATTTCCCCGAGACCGCGCAATGGAAGCATTTGGTCACCTTCAGGACCCGGACGGGCGGCCAACCGCTCAAAGGTTACTACTCGTTTGTGGAGGATTTCCGACGGGACGGCAAAAGCGTGGGTGAGGTGCGCCGGGCGCGTTTCGCCAACGGCTGGGTGCGTTCGACCAAGGGCGAGTGGGTGGCCCTGACGCGGGCGCGCTTCACGGCGTCAGGCGCTGAATGGGAATCGAAGGAGAACATCAACGCAGGGGTCAGCGGTTCGAATTTCCTTCTGGTCACGGGGGGAGCGACGCAGCAGGAACTGGAGCTGCGCACGTTCCTGGAGGTGAACCCGCCGGGATTGGCATTGCCGGAGAAAGTGGCCCCGTAATCCGTAACGGAGGGGTTTCACCCGGTTCAAGCGCCGCGGTGCTCGCGATCACCCGACCTCGAAGTCGCGACGCCGACGCTCCAAATCCTCCAGGATGGCGGGAGCCTCCTTGAGCTGGGCCAGGGGTCGGAGGTGCCGATCCACATAACCCCAGTCTAGTCGTCCCGACTGCCGGACGATGACGCCTTCCACGTCCAACCAGTCTTTGGGTCGCGCGGCAAATGCCTTCATCACGATGAGATCTTCAGCCGTGCAAGTGGTCAAAGTGAGCCCGGGAAGATATACGAAAGGGGTCGCACGATTCACCGCGGACTCCTCGAAGGGCAGGCCAGCCAGGGCGACGTCCAGGCCCACTCCCGACTGCGACCGCAACAGCACCACCCGGTTGGCGAGGGCGAACTGCAGCCCCTCAGATACGCGCGACTCGAACCGCTGGAGGAGATCCCGGATGTAAGGCTCTTCGCCGCCGAATCCGGTCAACAACGTCAGATCTGCGTCGATGGTTTCGCGAGGTTCGCCCCAGCGCAGCAAGGCGATGCCGCCTATGAAACAGTAGCGCCATCCTCGCTCGTGACAGAAGGCTTGCAGTTCTTCGGCGGCTCGGAGTACCTCAGTCACGGCGGGTGGCCTGGCGGAACCAACGTTGCTGCTCAATCAGGCCTGAACTCGGCCGGGCCAATCGCGGGCTGGTGCGGTAATCCGCAGGGCCGCACAACAGCGATAAGGCGCGTTGGGCGTCGAGTTCTCGCAACTCCTGTCGTCGCACTCGCTCGAGCGCAACGCTGGCCCGCGACCAAGCGTCAACCCAGAGCCTGCCGTTGGAGATTTCCTCCGCTGACCATTCCGAAAGAGGCTTGCTCATAGTGCTGGCCAAGCCTAACCCAGATTTTGCATCGGTAAAGCCGTTTTGAAATGCGGCAGGGCAACATGCCAGCAGGAGCATACGGTGGGAACAAAGGGAGGCGCGACCGCGAATTTTGCATTTGAATATTTGGCGGTTTTGGGGCGTCCTCACTTTGATCTCATTCAGGGAAAACCATGAATAAGGAGCGATTGTGAAAGCATTGATATGGGTGGCGAGTGTCTTGGCGGTGGCGGTGTTGGCGGCTGGCTGCACGGTCTTGTCGAACCATTCGAGCACGACCTACTCGGGCACGGAGGTATCGGACGTGACGCTGGCGCAAATGGAGGTGGGCAAGACGACCAAGAGTTGGGTGGTGGCGACCCTTGGCGCGCCGACGAGCGTCTCACAGGTTGACGACAACACCGAGTTGCTGCGGTACACGGCGACGCGGACCACGGAACGGGAGGCGGGGATGATCGTGGTGGTGGCTTCGAAGCAGAAGACGCAGAAACGCGAAACGGTATACCTGGAGTTCAAGGACGGGGTCCTGACGCGCTACTGGAAGGCGGAGGAGTGAGGGCCGGGCTCCAAGAAGCGCCGACCCGACACAACGTTCGAGCACCGGCTGGATCGGCCGTTACTTCGACAGCGCCTGTGCCGGCTGCGACCCGACGGTTGGAATTTCGCTCAACAAGACCCAGCCGGAATCGTTCGGCGCCGAGAAAAACCCCGGCATCTGCCTCAGTTCGCCGGAGTTCTACCGCTGGATCCACGGTGGCGGACAAAAGGCGGAGGCCGAAGAGTTTTTCGCCGAGTTGAACCAGCCGCAGGACGCCCCGGTCGCGCGCAGCCTCATCCTCGTCGCCCGGATGATCGCCGGCGGGTTGCCGACGCGCGTCTACTACGTCAGCCACGGCGGATTCGACACCCAAAACGGGCAGGCCAATGCTCACGACCGGCGGAGAATGCCAGTGGCGGCACCGACCACGGCAAGGGCTCGTGCCTGTTTGTCGCCGGCAAACCGGTCCGGGGCGGCCTCTACGGCAAATACCCCAGCCTGACTGACCTGAGCGAAGGCGATCTCAAGTTCACCACCGATTTCCGCTCCGTCTACGCCACCGGGATCGAGGACTGGCTCAAGGCGCGCAGCGAACCCGTGTTGCGCCGCCAGTTCGCAAAACTCGGGTTCATCGCCTGAAGCCAGGTTATCATGCGGCCGAGCCCCGCCCATTCCCACTGGGCTCGGATCGGAACGGTCACCCGCGCGGGCCGCCGCGATACAACTTTGGGCGAGTGCCAACGTTCGATGCAGGGGGGGGTGGAGACTGGGACAAAGATGGGGCGGGGAGCACGAGGCTTGAGGCGGTCAATAGACGTGAAATCAGGGGTTTAGGGAGGGCGTCGGGGACGGTATCCGAGATGCTAGAGGGGTGGCAGACGCGGTGGACGCCGGGCAATAACGTGAACGCCGTAAGAAATAATAATATCGCCCGCGTCCAGGTTCACGCCGCGGATGGAGAACCCAGAGGTCAATATGAATATTCGAATCAAAAAGGCGGCGGGCTTCACCCTGGTGGAAGTCATGGTCGTGGTGACGTTGGTCGGCATGCTGGCGGGCATTTCCGTGCCGAGCGTTATGAAGGCACGGGATACCGCGAGCCTGAACGTGATCCGCGCCAACTTGCGTACCATCCAGGATGTGAAGCAGCAGTGGGCCCTCGATACGCGGGCGGCGAACTCGGCCGTTCCGACGGAAGCGGATCTGCAAGGGTACCTGCGGACGAACCAGATGCCCAAGCCATTGGTCGGTGAAGTTTACTCCCTGAACGCGGTAGGGGAAGAAGCCACCGCGGTGATCCCGGTCCCCGTGGGCGGGCTGCCGGCCGGTTCGATCGTCACTTACTAGCGTTCCAAGGGTGCAAGGTTAACGGACTGAAGGGCTCCACCCGACGGGGTGGAGCCCTTTCAGTTTCCAGCCGCGACCCGACCAAGGTCCCGGGCTTAAGGTCATCCCCCACTTAGCGCTTGCATAGCCCCGGGCGAACGGGCACCGTGCGACCCTTGGAAAAGCTAAACTACGATTGTGTATTAGCACACCGAAACATCGGCCGGTCGGCGACGGCCGTCACCGGTCCATTACATCCCTCTAATGAAACGGCCCGTTCCGGCCGGCAGGCCGGCACGCAAACATCTCGGACCGCTCCGGCCCCGGTCACTCCGGATCCTCCGCCCCCCCGGCGGCGGCATCCAGATTCGGTTGTTAAGGCAATCCTGTCCCTCGGTTTGAGCGGTCTTTTGTTGCTCGGTTCAGTGGCCACGGTATTTGGCCAGCCGGTGTTGACGATTCAACCGGCTGGCGCGGATCGGTTCACCTTGATTTGGTCCGACACGGCGGCCGGATTCGCTTTGGAAGAGACCGCCAGTCTGTCTTCCGGCGCCGCCTGGCGGGCTGTCGAGGCTCCCGTGATTACAGTGGCCGGGCAACTATCCCTAACGGTGGAGGTGGGGACGCACGGCCGCTTCTTCCGCCTGCGGCGCTCGTCGGACGCATTGACGGAGGTGGCCGCCACCTCGCCGGTGCATGGTGAGACAGGCGTGGCGGTAACCCGCGAAACGATCGTCCGTTTCAGCGCGCCGCTGGCCGAGGACGCCAGCCTTTCGCGGGACGAATTCTTCGCCGGCTCCGGGGGGCGCCGGCTGCTTTCGCGGGTGGAATTGTCGGCTGATCGAACGACGGCGACGCTCTTTTACCTGGAGCCCATGCCGGGCAGCACTCGGATCACCGTCGAGTTGGACGCCAGCAATTTGAGGGATAGGACCGGCAAACTGATTGACGCGGACGGTGATGGCGCGCCGGGAGGCACGGCGATCGTTTCCTTCGACACCCTGAGCCTCGCGGCCCTGCCCGACACTGCCGTGATCGGGACGGTGTATGCCAGCGAACTGGTGCCCGGTGCCGACACGGGTACGAATGCCGTTAACAAGCCCCTGGCGGGGGTGACGATCACCGTGGATGGCCGGGAGGAAACGTTGCGAACCGTGACGGACGCCGACGGCAATTTCAAATTGGAGCCGGTGCCTCCGGGAAGGTTCTTCGTGCACATCGACGGCCGCACAGCAACGGATCTTGCCGCCGGCATCCGTTATCCCGACCAGGCATATTATCCGTTCGTGGGCAAGGCCTGGGACGCCATAGCGGGGCGAACCGACAATCTCGCCGGCGGCACGGGCAAGATCTATCTGCCGCTGATTGCGGCCGGAACCCTCCAACCGGTCAGCCCGCTGCAGGATACCACCATCACTTTCCCGTCCGACGTGACCGCCGCCAATCCAGCGTTGGCGGGCGTGTCCATCACCGTCCCCGCCAATTCGCTGTTTGCCGACGATGGTCAGCGGGGCGGGAGTGTGGGGATTGCGGCGGTGCCGCCGGATCGCCTGCCGGGGCCGCTGCCGCCGGGAGCGGAGATGCCGCTGGTGATCACGGTCCAGACGGATGGCGCCTTGAACTTCGACAGCCCGGTGCCGGCCTGCTTCCCGAATCTGCCGAATCCCACGACCGGTCGATCCTGGCCGCCCGGCACCCGGGGCTCCCTGATCTCCTTCAATCACAAGAAGGGCATTTGGGAAGATGCGGGTGGCATGACGGTCAGTGCCGACGGCCGGTTCTTCTGCACCGATCCCGGCGTGGGAATCCTGCAGCCCGGTTGGCACGGCGTCCAATCCCCCAGTCCGGAATCGCCGCCCCCGCCGCCCAAGATCCGGTGCCGGACCAATAATGATCTGTATGATGGCTGTGCGTTGGCCTGCGTGGACGACCAGGAGCAATGTCAGGAACGAGTGTTGGCGGCGATCTTGTCGGCACGGACGAACTGCTATTTTTTCGAGGGTGTCCTCTCCGAGATCGAACTGAATCGATGCCTGGAAACGGTCTTCCTTTCCGCCTTGCAACGGCGCACCCAGTGTTCTGCGGCCTACGAAAAGTGCCAGCAACGCTGCGTCACCTGTTTCGGGGCCCTGGCCTCCGGATCCCAGGCCCCGACGGGCGACGCCCCTGGAACCCGCCCCATCCAACGGTCGGGTGTGACCCCTTCGGACGCCCATTTCCTACTCGACCGACTCCACGACCTGGCCGACCTGATCGTCGAACGGGTGACGCCCTTCATCCTGGACCAGATTCCGATCCCGGCCGAGGTGCAACTCGAGATCGAGGCCCTGCGCGGATTGGCCGACGCGGAGGCCGGCGGTGATGCGGTCGCCTATCTCCGGGAACAGATCCGCGACAAGGAAGAGCGGAACCGCGCGAGAGCGGCGGCCGCCGGCCTGGATCCGGATGACTTCAACCCCGGCAACGCGCCCGCCTATCCGGTCTTGTATGCGGCCCGAGTGGCGCGGCCCTCCGGCCTGCTTACGCTCCGCGGTGAGACCGCCCCACTGGGCCAGTATTCCCTGTTTCTACCCGCCGACGGAATTCTCCAGGAGGTGAGCTTTTACGATCCCCGAACCGCCGAGTTTGGCATCGTCGTTCCCAATTTAAGTCCTCAAGCGCGTTACGCACTCCCCCGCTTCGACCTGTTACCCCTGGGCGACGAGGCGATCGATCGGGACCAGGACGGCCTGCCGGATGTGGTCGAGGCGGTCTACGGGACCGACCCGGCCAGGGCCGACACCGACGGCGACGGGATCCTCGACGGCGCGGAGATCGCGCAAGGAACCGACCCGCTGGGCGGATTTACCGTGCAAACGGGTGTCATCGCCTCGGTGGCGACGCCCGGCGCGGCGGTGGATATCGTCACCGGCGAAGCTGTGGCGATCACCGCTGAAGGTTCCGATGGCATCTCCGTGTTCAACATTTTCGACAGCCAGCGGCCGATCCTCATTGCTCATGTCGACACGCCCGGGAATGCCCAGCGGGTCGCCCTCGCGGGTCGCCTGGCGGCCGTCGCCGATGGCGATGCGGGATTGGCGGTGATCGACTTCTCGGATCCTGGCACCGCGCGCATCATTCATCAGGTGCCCCTGCCCACAGTCCAGTCGGTCGCGGCCGGCGCCGGACTGGCCTATGTTGGATTGCGGTCCGGACAATTGGCGGTGGTGGATCTGGCGTCGGGAACCGTGCTGCGGCGACTGGCGCTGGGTGCGGCGGTGCAGGACCTCGCCCTCGAGGGGGATTTCCTTTACGCGCTGACGGGTGATCGGTTGCACGTCATTTCCTTGTCGGAGGACTCCTATTCGATCCTGGGTTCGGTGGCGTCGCCTTTCGTTGCGGCGCCGAATCAACGCCTGTTTGTCGGAGGGTCGATTGCCTACACCGTGCACCGCAAGGGCTACAACACCCTCGACGTGGCCGACCCGGCGAGGCCGGTGCTGCTGACCAGCGGCAATACCACGCAGTTTGGCTGGAGACAGATCGTGGCCAATGGATCGGGCCTGGGCCTGGCGGCCGTCGGTCCAAACAGCACCGATGACGGACCCCACAACATCTCTCTTTACGACCTCAGCGATCCCCGCGTGAACAACACGCTGATCACCACCTTCCCCACCCCGGGTTTGGCTCGCGCGGTGTCGCTCTTTAACGGCCTGGCTTACGTGGCGGACGACCGGGCCGGCATGCAGGTCATCAATTACCTCCCCTACGATTCGTTGGGGGTCCCACCCTCGATCCAACTCGCCACCAGCTTTTCCGGCGACGGAGCGGAGAGCGGACAGCGGGCACGCATCACCGCGCAGGTCGGCGACGATGTCCAAGTGCGCCACGTCGAGTTCTACCTGGACGGAGTGCGGGCGTATACGGACGGCGCCTTCCCCTTCGAGTTTCGTTTTGTGGCGCCCCAACTCAACGCCAACAAGACATCATTTCGCTTTCGCGCTCGGGCCACGGATACCGGGGGCAACTCCACCTGGACCGAGGAGCAAACCGTGGCGCTCCTGCCGGATGCCACCCCGCCCCGCGTCAAAGAGGTAACACCGATCGGAGGACGGAAGGTCCTGGATTCGCTCCAGGCGTATTTCAACGAACCGATCGATCCTCAAACCGTGACCACCACCTCCCTGCTGCTTTTCGCCGCCGGAGCGGACGGCGCGACCGGCACCGACGACGATGTCCCCGTTGCCGGCGGAGTCGCGGCTTACCGGGCAGAGGTGCAGGCGGCTTCCTTGACGTTCGCTTCGCCGCTGCCAGTCGGACTCTATCTCGCCGTAGTCACATCGGAGGTGGCCGATCTGGCCGGCAACCGGTTGCGCGAGAATTACGCGTGGAGCTTTCGCGTCGCCGACGCTGTCTTCTGGGTTTCCCCTAATCACGGCAACTGGGATGAACCTCTCAACTGGAGCACGGGCTCCCTGCCAGGTCCATCCGATGCCGTCATCATCGACCTGCCGTCGGTGGAGGTAACGGTGACGATCAACTCCGGCACCATCCAGGTCCAGAGCCTCGTCGCCCAGGAGGTCATGCGAATCAACAGCGCGGTCCTCCAGGTCGCGGAGACCTTCGACCTCGGAGCCAACGTGACCCTGAATGGCGGCACGATCCGGGGTGGGACCCTGCGGCAGATGGGCGGGGCGCGCATGATCTTTGCCGCGCTTCCGAGCAACACGTTCGACGGGGTGAACGTGGAGGGCGATTTGGATCTGCGCACCAGCAGCGCGCGGCTATTGATCCGCAACGGCCTTACCCTGACGGGCACGGTGCTGTTGGACAACTCCGGGGCCATCGGCTTTGCGGGAGTCCAAACGCTCAACACCGGGAGCATCCTCTTCGCGGGCAACTCGGGGTTTTTGAGTGTCGAGGGCAATTCGACGCTGACCCTGGGTCCGGCCATGGTGGTGCGGGGCAAGACCGGCACGCTGGGCCAGCCGGTCTTTGCGGGGGGTGCCAACCGGCTGATCAACCAGGGGCTCATCTCCGCGGATGGGACCGGGGGAACCCTGACGATCCGCCCCACTCAGTTCGAGAACCTGGGCACGGTTGAGAACCGAAACGGGGGAAGCGTCGCGCTGCTGGGCGGCGGTTGGAGCAATAGCGGGACGGTGGCCGCCACCGGCGGGGCGCTGACGCTCGCCGGGAGTTTCGCCAACACGGGAACGATCCAGGCCCAGGACGCTGTGGTGAATCTCGACGGGAACTTTACCCTCGACCAGTTGGGCGCGTTTCAGCGCAACGGTGGCACGGTCAATCTCCGGAGCGTGCTGACCCTGGACGGCGGCAGCCTGACCCTGGACGAGACGACCGGGTCGTGGACGTTGACCGGCGGCACGATCCGGGGTGGGACCCTGCGGCAGATGGGCGGGGCGCGCATGATCTTTGCCGCGCTTCCGAGCAACACGTTCGACGGGGTGAACGTGGAGGGCGATTTGGATCTGCGCACCAGCAGCGCGCGGCTATTGATCCGCAACGGCCTTACCCTGACGGGCACGGTGCTGTTGGACAACTCCGGGGCCATCGGCTTTGCGGGAGTCCAAACGCTCAACACCGGGAGCATCCTCTTCGCGGGCAACTCGGGGTTTTTGAGTGTCGAGGGCAATTCGACGCTGACCCTGGGTCCGGCCATGGTGGTGCGGGGCAAGACCGGCACGCTGGGCCAGCCGGTCTTTGCGGGGGGTGCCAACCGGCTGATCAACCAGGGGCTCATCTCCGCGGATGGGACCGGGGGAACCCTGACGATCCGCCCCACTCAGTTCGAGAACACCGGCACGCTCCAGGAGCTCAACGGCGGACGAATTGTGATCGTGCCTTGAGCTCCGTTCGCTGGACTCGGTGTCTTTCCACCTAAGGCACGGACCACCGGTAAGCGGCGAGGCCGTGCAGATCGCGAACGTAAAGTTCGCCGCCGCTGGCAGCCAGGTGCGCCCAGCTTTCGTGCTCGGCGACCTGGCGGCGGCTGAGGATTGTCAGCTTTTCCGGATCCGCCTCAAGCAGGATGAGCCAACCCCGCTCGTCGAGGGCCAGGATGCGATCCTGGTTCAGGATCAGGCTCCAGTATTTCCCGAACTTCTCCTCGCTGGTCCAGGTGCTGAACCCGGTGTTGAGATCCAGGCAGGTGATCCTCTGGTTGCGCAGGTGAAGATAAGCATGGCCGTCCCGGACCACCGGGGTGGACATGTAACCCTCGGCCCGCGCCGTCCAGACTTCCTCGGCGACGAGTCCAGCTCCTTCCGGGCGGATGCGGAACTGATGCGCTTTGCCACCGTAGGCGGTGGTGAAGATCGTATCTCCGAAGACAACCGGGGTCAGAATGTTCATGCCCCGAAAGGCTTTGATCGGCTGTTGCCAAAGCACCTTGCCGTCTTCGGGCGACACCCCGGCGAGCGTGGTGCGGGTTTGGACAATCAGTTGGTCCACACCGGCAAGGCGCGCCGCAACCGGTGAACTGAAGGCGCTGCCCCACATCCCGCCTTCGTCTTCGAGCGTGCGCCAGAGCACCCGGCCGGTCGGGGCGTCGAGCTTCACGAACGCGGCTCCGGCCTGGACATAGACGGCGTCGTCCACCACCAGCGGGGAGGAAACAAAGCCAAAATCCGGAACCGGTTTGCTGTGGTCTTTGACGAAATCGACGCGCCACAGTTCCTCGCCGGTCTCAGCCTGGAAACAGACCAGGACATCGCGCATGCCGGCGACGAAGAGTCGCCCATCCGCATAGGTCGGGGTGGCGCGAATCCAATCGCCGTTGGCTTTGGCGAAGAAGGGCACCTTGACGTAACCCTCCCATTCCTGGCGCCAGTGCAGCTTGCCGGTCGACCGGTCGAAGGCCAGCACGGCCTCGGTCAATTGGTTGGTCGATTCGGTGACGAACACCAGTTGGCCGGCGACGACCGGGCCGGAGTAGCTGGGGCCGAGCGGGGCGCGCCAGACAGGCTTGAGGTGGTTTTCATCCAGGCTGGCCGGCCAGAAGATGTCGGCGACCCGGCCATCCCGCTGGGGGCCACGCCATTGGGGCCAGTCGGCCCGCAGGGGAAAGAGGTTGACCTGGGTGCCGGCGGCGATCAGGCAGAGATACAGGACCAGAGCGGCCATTGAATTTGGGCGTGTGCGCACGGGTCTCAACGTGTACCGAGATTGGCCGGATGCAAGTCCAGGCGCGGTACCGGGAAACTCGGCGAGCTTCGCAGCGGGATTTGGGATTGGCTATTGGGGATTACTGACCCTATGGACCCCGTGACAGGTGGCGGCCAGGCAAACGCCCTCAGGCAACCGATGGCTTCGGCGAGGTCGGTGGATTCGGAGAACAAGGAGCTTGTGACGAGTTGTCGAGAAAATTACATTCAACATTATGAAGCGCAAGGAACCCCTCGGCGGCGGTGATATCCACGAACGATCCGCTGTTCAGTCTTCATGAACTGGCCGAGCCGATTGGGCCCCTGAGCAACCGCCAGATGGATGAAACGATCCTCAGTTTCTGCCTGATGAGCGAGCGGCATATTCGGGGAGCGTTGACTGCCGATGAGCATTTCCGTCAAGCCGGATTTGAACCGCTGCTGTGCCCCTGACCCCGCAGTTGGGGATCTGCTGGCGTGAAACCTCAGGAACAGGACACCGACGCTGTATGGGCAGCCGCACGGCTCGAGGTTTTGCTGGCCGATGCGTTGCTCGTCGACCTCGAGGTTTCGCCGCGCGGCAAACTACTGAAGCTTGGGGCGGTATTGGGTGATCGCACGCTGGCGAAACCAGGAAATTCCGCGGAGCAGGAAGGGCTCGAGGAACTGGGGCGGATGGCGCGCGGCGCGCGGTTGGTGCTGGGTCATAACCTGGTGCGGCACGACCTGGCGGTGCTGCGCGAGACCGCCCCGGGTCATCCGGTCCTCCGCCTGCCGGTGATCGATACTCTGACGCTCTCGCCGCTCGCTTTCCCGGAGAATCCCTATCATCGACTCGTCAAGGACTACAAACTGGTCAGCGAAAGCGCGAACGACCCGGTGGCGGACGCCCGACTGGCCGCGGTTTTGTTCCGGGACGAGTTCGCGTCTTTCAGCGGGTTACGGCAGACGGAACCGGGTTTGTTCGAGCTGCTGCATTTCGCGCTCGCCACGCCGGGTCACGCCCAGGATCGGCCGGCGCAGGGGATGGAGCTGCTGTTTGCCGCGCTGGGCGGGGCGAAGCCGTCGCCGGAACGCGCGCTGGAAGTCTGCGGAGAACTGTTCGGCCGCTGGGGTTGCTCGAGCGTGGCCGTGGATCGCGGCATCCTGCAGACGCCGGCCGAACGAATGGCGGTGGCCTATGCCGTGACCTGGTTGCGCGTGGCGGGATCCAATTCGGTCCTGCCACCGTGGGTGCGCCTTGAGCATCCGGGGGTGGGACGCCTGATCACGCGGTTGCGGGAGACACCCTGCGCGTCGGCGGACTGCGCCTACTGCCGGCGGGTACACGATGCCCGCGAGCAGTTACGGGCGTTTTTCGGGCTCGAAGATTTTCGGTCCCGGCCAGCGAACCCGGTCGGAGGCAGTTTGCAGCGGGACATTGTCGAGGCGGGGTTGCGGGGAGAATCGCTGCTGGCGATCCTGCCGACGGGGGGCGGCAAATCGCTTTGTTACCAACTGCCGGCATTGGTCCGGAATTACCGGCGCGGGACACTGACGATCGTGATCTCGCCGTTGCAGTCGCTGATGAAAGACCAGGTGGACGGGCTGGTGCGGCGGACGGGGACGGCCTATGCGGCAGCGTTGTATGGTTTGCTGACCATGCCGGAGCGGGCGGATGTGCTGCGGCGGATTCGGATGGGCGATCTGGCGTTGTTATATGTGTCGCCCGAGCAACTGCGCAACCGGTCGTTCCGGGAAGCGATTGCGTTCCGCGAGATCGGCTGTTGGGTGTTCGACGAAGCGCACTGCCTTTCGAAGTGGGGTCATGATTTCCGGCCCGACTACCTCTACGCCGCGCGGTTCATCCGGGAACTGGCGAAGCAACAGGGCGACGGCATCCCGGCGATTGCCGGTTTCACGGCCACCGCCAAGCAGGATGTCAAAGCCGAGATCCTCGAACATTTCCGGGTCGAGACCGGCCGCGAGCTGGCGCTGTTCGAGGGTGGCGTCGAGCGGGATAACCTGCGGTTCGAAGTGCGGACGGTGGGCAGTTACGAGAAGTTCGAGCGGCTTCATGATTTGCTGTCCGATCGGCTGCCGGCCAAGGCTGCGGGCAGTGCCATCGTGTTTCGGGCGACGCGAGAGGCGGCGCGGGAGACGGCCGAGTATCTGCAGGCGAAGGGTTGGGCGGCGGCACATTTTCATGCCGGTCTTACCCCGCCGGAGAAGAAGCGGGTGCAAGACGAATTCCTGGCGGGAGCGGTGCGGGTGATCTGCGCGACGAACGCCTTTGGCATGGGGATCGACAAGGAGGACGTGCGCCTGGTGGTGCACGCGGATACGCCCGGGTCGCTCGAGAATTATCTGCAGGAGGCGGGTCGGGCCGGGCGCGACGGCCAACTGGCCGAGTGCATCCTGCTTTATGACGAGGAGGATTGCGAACGGCAGTTCCGGATGGGCGCAATGTCCGAGCTTTCACGGCGCGACATCGCCCAGATCCTGCGGGGGGTGCGCCGGGCGGTGCGGGGCGGCAAGGACGAAGTGGTGATCACCACGGGCGAAATCCTCCGCGACGAAGACGTAGACGTGAACATCGACGTGGCCGATACGACCGCGGACACCAAGGTGCGGACGGCAATCGCGTGGCTCGAGCGGGCCGGTTTTGTCGAGCGCAACGAGAATGTGACCAGCGTGTTTCAGGCGCGGCTCCTGGTGCGCGACCTGGCCGAGGCGGAAGGGAAGATGCGGGCCTTGAACCTGTCCGCCGGCGAGCGGGCGCTCTGGCTGGGCATCGTGCGCGAGATCATGAACGCCCAATCCACCGATAGCCTCACGGTGGATCGGCTGGCGCTCCTGCCCGAGTTCGTGAGCTACGCGCGGGGCGGTGGGTCGGGGACGAGCGAGGCGGGGGCGGATGCGGAGGGGACCTTGCGCGAGGAAGCCATCGCATACGGGGAGCGGGCCAACCACGAATATGTGAGCGGCAAGATCCTGCGCATTCTGGGGGGTATGACCCAGGCCGGCTTGATGAAGCGCGACACACTGATGACGGCCTTTGTGCGGCACGGCGTGGCGGATCATTCCGGCGTCCGGTTGCAACGGATTCTGCAAACGGACCGCAAACTGGTGGATCTGCTTTCCGCGGAGGAACCGGACCCGGAGAATTGGGTGTCGCTGTCGGTCCGGGCGGTGAACCAGCGGCTGGGCGAAGAAGGCTGCGCTTCGTCAACCGAGCTGGTCCGGCTGCTATTGAAGAGCCTGAGCGAGGATGGGCGCGGGTTCGCCGGATCGTATGGCAGTCTCGAGCTGCGGTTCGTGGGCCGCGACCTGTACCGGGTCCGGCTGCGCCGGTCCTGGACGGCGTTGAGCGAACTGGCGGAGCGTCGGCGCCAGGTGGCGAGCCTCGTACTCGAGGTGTTGCTGGGCAAGATCCCGGCCGAGACCCGGCCCCAGGCGGATTTGCTCGTCGAATTCACGTTCGAAGAGCTGCACGCCGCCGTCGAGCGCGATCTCTGGCTGCGATCCGAACTGAAAGATACGGATGCGGCACTCGAACGGGCGCTGATGTACTTGCATGAGCAACACGTGATCGTGCTGCAGCAGGGGCTGGCGATTTTTCGTTCGGCGATGACCATCCGGTTGCGGCCCGAGGCCCGAGGCGAACGCTATCAGGTCGCGCACTATCAACCGCTGCGGCATCACTACCAGGAGCGGGTCCTGCAGGTGCACGTGATGAGCGAATACGCCCGGCGCGGGCTCGAACGGATCCGCGAGGCGCTGCAGCTGGTGCTGGCCTATTTCACGATGGACCAGGAGACCTTTGTGCGGCGGTTCCTGGGTGACCAGCCGGAGTTGCTCGAGCATGCCACCACCGCGCGATCCTATCAGCGGATCGTCACCGAGCTGGATCATGCGGCTCAGATCAAAATCGTCACGGCGCCGGTTCAGCGGAACCTGTTGATCCTGGCGGGACCCGGTTCGGGCAAGACCCGGACGGTGGTGCATCGGTGTGCCTACCTGCTGCGCGTGGAACGGGTCCGGCCGCGGGGGATCCTGGTCTGCTGTTTCAACCGGCAGGCGGCCATCGAGCTCCGGCGGCGGCTCGTGGACCTGGTCGGCGCGGATGCGCGCGGGGTCATGGTCCAGACGTATCATGGCCTGGCGTTGCGCCTGTTGGGGCGGTCGCTCACCGGCGCCCGGGGAGCGGTGGCACCGGACCTGGACGCACTCATCCTCGAGGCGGCGGGATTGCTGCGCGGAGCGGTGGTCCCGAGCGGCATCGAGCCCGACGAAGTGCGCGACCGGCTCCTGGGCGGTTTTCAGCATATCCTGGTGGACGAATACCAGGACATCGACGAACCGCAATACGACCTGATCAGTGCGATCGCGGGCCGGACGCTGGCGGATGCGGAACAGAAGCTCTCAATTCTGGCTGTGGGCGACGATGACCAGAGCATCTACGGTTTCCGGGGGGCGAATATCGAGTTCATCCGTCGGTTCCAGCGCGATTACGACGCCGAGGTGCATTACCTGGTCGAGAACTACCGGTCGACGAAACACATCATTGCGGCCGCCAACCAGTGCATCGCCGTCAACCGGGACCGGATGAAGACTCAGCACCCGATCCGGATCGATCGGCATCGCAGAGCCGACCCGGCCGGGGGGACATTCGGTCAACGGGATCCCCTCGCCGGCGGACGAGTGCGGGTGATCGAAGTGACGCGCACGGCAGACCAGGCGGGTGCGGTGGTGGCGGAGCTTGAACGACTGCGCGGGCTGGGGGTGGGTGACTGGGGAGCGATGGCGGTGTTGGCCCGCCAACACCAGGAGTTGGCGCGGGTGCGGGCGTTGGCCGAGGCCAAGGGGCTCCCGGTGAAATGGTGGGCGGACCGGCACAAACTGCCGCGACTCCACCACGTGCGGGAGATTCACCAGTTTCTGACCGAGCTCGAGCGACGGCACGGTATGATGCTGCGGGCGTCGCAGTTGCTCGAACAATTCCGCGGAACGGCGGAACCGCTCGCGAGCCGCGAGACGTCCACGCCGCGCAGAACGAACCCGTGGCGGGCCTTTTTGGAACGGACTCTCGAGGCGTGGCGTTGCGAGTCGGACGATGCCGAACTTCCGGTGATCGAAGCGCGGGAGTTCATCCAGGAGGCATGTTTGGAGAGCCGTGGTGATTTAGGGTGTGGCGAGGGGGTCACGCTGGGGACGGTGCATAGCGCCAAGGGGACCGAATACGATCATGTGCTTCTGGTGGGTCCATGGCCGATGAACGCGGAACGCGCAATCCAGGAAGAGGAACGCCGGGCGTTTTACGTCGGGATGACCCGCGCCCGAAAAACCCTCACGGTGTTCGATGCTTTGGAGGTTGGGCCTTCGTTGGCGGGCGACCTTGACGGGCCGGCGATCGCGCGTTGCCGGTTCGAGCCGGCCGACGCGTCCCCGGAGCTTGCCCGTGTGGATTACACGTTGCTTGGGCTCGAGGACATCTACCTCGGTTACGCCGGCCGATTCGCTTCCGGCCATGGACTGCACGCGGCCCTGGCGCGGCTCGAACCGGGCGACCGCCTGACCTTGCGGGCGACGGAACCAGGCGTCGGTCTGTTTGACGAACAGGGAGTGAAGTTGAGTGCGCTCTCGCGCAAGGCGGAAACGGACTGGGAACCGCGGCTGGCGAACGTGCGGGAGGTGCGGGTGGTGGCGATGGTGCGGCGGCGGGCGGACCAGGACGAGGATGCCGAGCGTCGGCGGGGATACCGGGTCGAGGCCTGGGAAGTGCCGTTGGTCGAGGTGGTGTCGAATTCGCTTTGAGGTGGCGCGGTGGACCCAATAACATCGCGCGCCATGGCAGTCGTAAAATTGGGATTCTTGCTGACCTTGCTGGCCGCCGCGGGTCTGAAAGCCGCCGAGCCCGAGTTCGTGACCGCTTCCTCGGAGCACCCGGGCGATTATCGAGCCTATTACGCCGTGGACGGCGATCCGAACACGCGGTGGGCGAGTGCCGGCGGCCGGCCCGGCGAATATCTGCAAATCGATTTAGGCCGCGTCACCGCGGTGGGTCGCCTGCGCATTGTCTGGGAGCAGGCCTACGCCCGGGAGTATTCCATCGAGGGATCGCGCGACGGGGTGGCGTGGGAAACCTGGTATCGGCAAACCGAGGGCAAAGGCGGCGAGGAACTGACACCGGACACGGGCGCCGTTGCCCGCTACGTGCGCGTGGTGGGGCACGCGGCGGGGCCGTTCGGCCTTTACTCGATTTGGGAACTCTCGATCGAAGGGGCGGACAGCGGGCGCGCGCTACGGGAACAGCGGGAGCGGCACGAGCAGGCCGCGCGGCGCGCTTCGGAACTGCGGCGGGTGGCCGTGCGCGCCGCTCTGGCCCGGTCCGGGGTGCGGGAGATCGTCTATGCCACCCGCCCGCTCTATCCGGACGGTCATTGGTACGCCAATTTCAGTTACTATGCCGATAGCGTGGACCGGAAGGCCTACGCCCAAGGCGGCGGGCTCTATTTGCTCGACGTGGAGAGCGGCACGGTGCGCGCGTTGCTCGAGGATGCGGCGGGAACCGTCCGCGATCCGGCAGTGGATTATGACGGAGAGCGTATTCTGTTTTCCTGGCGGCGCGGCGGCACGGATACCTTCCATCTTTACACGATTCACCGGGATGGCACCGGGTTGACCCAGTTGACGTCGGGCGACTATGACGACATCGAGCCGGCCTGGTTGCCGGACGGCGGCATTGTCTTTGTCTCGAGCCGTTGCCGGCGTTGGGTGAATTGCTGGTTGACCCAGGTCGCCACCATTCATCGGTGCGACGCCGACGGCCGCAACGTCCGGCCGCTGTCGGCGAATCTCGAGCAGGACAACACCCCCTGGCCCATGCCGGACGGGCGCATCCTCTACACCCGTTGGGAGTATGTCGATCGCAGCCAGGTGGATTACCATCACCTATGGACCATGAATCCCGACGGCACGGGGCAGGCCGTCTTCTTCGGAAACCTGCATCCGCCGGATCTCTACATCGATGCCAAGCCGATCCCGGGCACGGACGAAATCCTGTTCATCAATTCGCCGGGGCATGGGCGCAAGGAACACGTCGGTCACGTGGCCCTGGTCCATGGGCGGCAAGGTCCCGATCATCTGCCGGCGCTGCGCAATCTGAGCGGCGACGGTTTTCGCGATCCGTACCCGCTCTCCCCGGATCTCTTCCTGGTCGCCCAGGACCGCAAGTTGGCATTGATAGACCGCAACGGCGTGGTGGAGGTGATTCATCAATTGGAAACGTCGCCGGATGGACGTGAACTGCACGAACCGCGCCCGGTGCGGTCGCGGCCACTCGAGGCGGTCATGCCGGCGCGCTCGCATCCCGGCAGCGCGACGGGCCGGTTGGTGCTCGCCGATGCCTACCAGGGGCGCAACCTGACGGGAGTGGCGCGCGGCGACATCGCCAGACTGCTGGTGGTCGAGTCCCTCCCCAAACCGATCAATTACACCGGCGGCATGGACCCGCTCAGCTACGGCGGCACCTTCACGCTCGAGCGCATTCTCGGGACCGTGCCGGTCGAGGCGGACGGTTCTGCTTACTTCGAGGTGCCGGCGAACCGGTCGCTGTTCGTGGTCGCGCTCGACCAGCAGGATAATTCCGTCAAGCGAATGCAGAGCTTTCTCTCGGTCATGCCGGGGGAAACGCTAAGCTGCGTCGGTTGTCATGAACCGCGGGTCCAGGCCCCCACAAACCCCCGCGGCGGCACGCTGGCGGCACTGCGACGGCCGCCCAGCCCGATCGCGCCGATCGCCGACATTCCCGACGTGTTCGATTTCCCGCGCGATATCCAGCCGATTCTCGATCGGCACTGCGTGAAGTGCCATGATTACACATCCCACGCGGCGGGCACCGAAGGACCCCGGGCCGGCAAGGTCATCCTCACCGGCGACCGCGGGCCGCTGTTTTCCCACAGCTATGTGGCCCTTACCGTGCATGGCCAGGTCGCGGACGGCCGAAATCGGGCGACGAGCAATTACGCGCCGCGAACTCTGGGCGCGGTGGCCAGCCCGCTGATGCACAAGATCCGGGACGGCCACCAGGGCGTGAAGCTCTCGGCGCCGGAGATCGCCCGGCTGCGTTACTGGATCGAAAGCGGCGCGGCGTATCCCGGCACCTACGGCGCGCTGGGCGCCGGCGCCATCGGCGGGTATCACGGGTATCTCGACAACGAGCAATCGCTCGAGACCGATTATGACTGGCCAACGACCCGCGCCGCCGCCGAAGTCATCACCGTGCGCTGTCAGTCGTGTCACCAGGGAGCGCTGCAGTTGCCCAAGGCGCTTTCCGACGAGAACGGACTCTCCTTTTGGCGGCCTGAGTGGGATGACCCGCGACTGAAACGCTCGCGGCATTTGGTGTTCAACCTGTCGCGCCCCGAACTCTCGCTGATGCTGCTGGCGCCGTTGGCCACCGAAGCCGGCGGTTACAATCTCTGTAGGAAGCCCGGGACCGAGGCGGCAGCCACGCCGGTTTTCAGGGACACAACGGACGAAGGCTACCAGGCCATCTTGGCGATGATCGCCGCAGGCAAGGAACGCCTCGAAACCATCGGACGTTTCGACATGACCGGTTATCGTCCGCCGGCGCCGTATCTTCGCGAAATGGTGCGCTACGGAATCCTGGAGGCGCCTCCCGCCCCGGGCGAACCCGTCGATCCCTACGCCCTCGACCGCGCCTACTGGCGTTCTTTCGACGTTGAGCTGGCGGCGGATGGCCAGGCGAACGCGCACGCGGTCGACTGAAAACAGCGGGGAACACCGCGGGGGAACCCGGCCGACCGGCCCGCGGCAAGCGGCGCCCACCCTTCAGACTTCAGCAAAGGGGCATGCTCGCGTTGACAACCGTCGCAGATTCAGTTCCCACCCTCCTGCTCTTGCTCTTGCTCCCCGCGGCAGAGCAGGAGCAAGAGCAGGAATTGGGACTGCGTTTCTCCTTGGCGACAACACGGCGATCGCTTGAGGTTAGATCCTTACTTTGGACGGCAAGCGGCGCAGCCGCGCACGCACCTTGGGCCGCCGTAACCTTGGCGAAGGCGCCCGCAAGACGCTTCGCGACTGCCCAAGCGCGTCGTGTTTCCGACAGGTTTTGGACTGCGGCGACCTTGACGCCGCTTTTCCTCCCGTTGAAGTCCGCCGTTCAGTACTTCAAGGGCGCCGCAGGGTATCGTCCAGGCCCCAGATCCACATTTCGCCGGGCTGGTCCGGTCCGGAGTAAGTGGCGACGAGACCTCGGATGTTCCGGGCGATCAGTTCGTCGAGTTGCGCGGGATCGAGGCCGGGATCGAGGTGGGTATCGAACAAAAACTCCTCGTAGAAATTGTGGTGGCCGGGGTGATAG
>JAHDYP010000027.1 GCA_023383055.1 Verrucomicrobiota bacterium
CTCAGCGTTTCCGGCAGAGGAGGATGCCGTCGGCAATCGCCAGCAGCATGCACTCGACCCGTGGGTCGTGAGGGAGCTTTCGGTTCAGGGCGTCGATGGCCCGGCCGTTGGGATCGTTCGACAGGTCACCGGCGACACGTCCCGTCCAGAGCATGTTGTCGAAGAGGATGAGCCCGTGCTGGCGGACGCGTGGCAGGATCAACTCGTAGTAGGCTGCGTACTCGGTTTTGGCGGCGTCGATGAAAGCGAAGTCAAACTGCAAGCCGGGTTCGAGGTTTCGCAGACTCTCCAGTGCGGGCCCCGGGCGGAAGTCGATGCGGTCCTCGACACCGGCGCGCCTCCAAAAGGGTCGGCCGAAGTCGGCCCACTCCCGGTTGAGATCCAGGCAGATCAGCCGGCCGCCGGGACGCAGCCCGCGGGCGATGCAGATGGAGCTGTAACCGGTGAAGGTGCCGACTTCGATGGCGGACGACGCGTTGATAGCGGCGACCAACAGGGTCATGAGACCGCCCTGGTCGGGGCCGATCTGTTGTTTGCTGGTTTCCTCGCCGAGGGAATCGTTGGCCTGCTCGAGGGCCTGGAGGACGGGGTCGACGGCGTTGGAGCGACAGGCGCAGACGTAGCGGTACAAGTCGTCGTTGAGGGGAACGTACTTGGTCTTGGGAATGGGCGATGGTGGTTCCACGGCCCGATTCGACCGCAGCCGCTCGGAAATGTCGACACCAGGATCACTTCACCGGCTGATAGAAGAAGGACTCGCCATGGCGGTGGCCGCACACCTGGCCTTCGGCCTCGAGTTCCTCGAGCAACTTGACCGCCTCATTCGGCTTCAGGCTCAGGCCCTGCGCCACTTCAAGTAGTGTGCACGGTCGCCTTTGCAGAAGCGCGAGCACGGCTTGCGCCGAGGCCTGGGGTTCCGCGGGTCGCCGACGCCCTCGAAACTCGGCGATGACCTCCGCGGTGGGGTCGAACAGGCGCGCGAACTCCTCGAGCCGCTCAGGGGTCACGGCCATGGCGTAGTGCTCGGTCGGGGGTCGAACCGCGGTGTTCAACTGGACTTTGTCGGGTTGGATCCGTCGGACCCATTTCGCCAGTTCTCGGACTGACTCTGGGAGCGCCGTGTAACCCGCCAGGAGCATCAGCTCGAGCCAATACTTGCCGCTGAACTCGCGGCGCAGGGCCTCCAACCCTTCGAGTAATCGCTCGAAGGTGATGTCCGGATGCGGCCGGTTGATGAACTCGAAGCGGACGCGGTCGGGAGCATCGAGCGACGGCATGACGAGGTCGGCGAGCACCAGTTCGTCGCGCACAGGTTTCTGCCAGAGCAACGAACCGTTGGTCAGCACGGCCACCGGCACCTCGGTCATGGCCTGGATGTGCTCGATGAGTTCCCCCAGCCTCGAATAGAGGGTCGGCTCCCCCGAGCCGCTCAGGGTGATGTAGTCCGGCCGGGAGGCCAGCTTCACCTTCAGCTCGTCCAAAACCGCGTCGAGCGGGACCCATTCCTTGCGCTCGACGGTGTGGCAGGTGGTGCGCCCCAACTGACAGTAGATGCAGTCGTAGCTGCAGGTCTTGAAGGGAACCAGGTCCACACCGAGGGAACGTCCGAGCCGGCGTGATGGGACCGGGCCGAAGACATGGTGTGGACGCTGGTGGTTCATGGTTTCGAGGCCGTGCGCCGGGGTTCAGCCGATTCCAGCGAGGCGAGAAAGCGTTTCGTGGGAAAGTGCTGGCCCGGGCAGCGGGTGAACAGAACGTTGATCTGCTGGTGGGTTTTGACGGCGCTCGCGGAAAGGCCGCACCGGCGGAACAGCGCCTGAACCAGCGCCTTCAATTGGGCGAGTTGCCTGGGCGTCGGCTCGTGCCGGTCGAAATTCCCCACCAGGCAGATGCCAAGACAGACCTTATTCTGACTGGCACTGGCCACATGACCGCCATCGAGTTGCCGGGTCCAGCGTGAGCCGACGCCGATTTCGCCATCGCCCATTCCGTGGCCGTTGCCGATCACGAAATGGTAAGCCAGGCCATTCTCCATGTGCCGCTCCTCGCGGTGATAACGGTCCATGCCCTTAACGGTGCCGGTGTCCACGCCGCTGTGATGAATGACAATGTGCTTCCACCGGCCGGCCTTGACTTCCGCCCGGTCGATCGCCCGCTGCACGAAGAAAGGCAGCTGCGTTGACGCATCGCCGGGACCCTCCGGGATGACCAGGCGTTGGCCGATCCGCACGTAATAGTTCTTGCTCAGCCCGTTCCGCGCCGCCAGGCGCGCCGCGGTGATTCCGTGTTTCCGGGCAATGCCGTACAGGGTGTCGCCGCGGCGGACAGTGTAATTCTGTTCCGCGACTGCTGTGAACATGGTCGCGGTGATCATCCAGGCCAGCAGCCAGGCAATGGCCCGGGCCCGCCACGGAATCCAGGTTGATTGGATCACGGAACAAGCCGGTTGGAATGCACTCGGTCGGTTTCCTGAGCTCACTGGCGCTCTCATCCCCCGTGCGTGTGATCGTGATGGGGGTGATGGTGATGGTGATGGCCGTGCTCATGGCCGTGTTCATGGTCGTGGTGTTCGCAGCCATCCGGGGCGACGGTCAACTGGCCGCCCAGATAAGCCGTCACCAGTTCCTCCACGGATGCCCCGGATGGGCCGGCGCGCACCGTGATGCCATGCTGGGCGAAGATGGCCAGGGCGCGACGGCCGATGCCGCCGGCGATGACCGTTCCCACTCCCAGCTCCCGCAGCCAACGCGGGAATGCGCCAGGCTGATGCTCGGGCGTTGGCAGCACCCGGGTGCTGATCGTGGTCTTCTTCCCGGGGTCGACCTCGACCACGGCAAACTGGCGGCAGCCGCCGAAATGGTCATGCAAATGTCCGTCTTGAACAGGAATGGCGATCTTCATAGGTAGGCTTGTTCGTTAGCTCCGTTGGGAGAATATCCGATTCATGGGCTCTTCGCCGACGCGGTGGACGCCAAGGCACGGCGGGTGCCCAGCCGCCGGCAACACGCGCCGTCCAGGTGCCACCCCCAACAGCCGGGCATGCGAAAATCCGATTGCCGCAAGTGGCCGGCAAGAAACGCCTCCAACACCGTCTCGGCATCGCCACACAGATGCCGACGAACCCGCACCCCGCGCTCTTCCAGGGAACGGCGGAGCGACTCCGACACGGCGGCACAGAGCAGAACATCCACCTTCAGCTCCGCGATGCTGCGGGCCATCGCATCCACGGGCAGCGGGCTGACCACGCACTCCCGCCGGCATGCGGCTTTGCCCCGCTTCCGCGTGACAATCAGGAGTCGCGAGGCCGTGTCGAGCACGGGCGATATACGGCCCTCCGCAATAGGGATCGCTACGGTCATAGCTTTCATGCCGGGCAGACCCAAAGCCATGCCAAGGGTCGGACACGGTTCCTGGAGCCGGTGCACGCGCCGTGCCACCCGGGGCCTGAACGCGCTCGCGCGGCTGAATCTCCTGTGAATGCGCGGTTTCAGGGGATTGACCTTCGGTCCGACAACCAACCTACCCGGCGCAAAATGAAGTGGCGGCGGTGCCGAACCCTCGCAGAATGGCTTGGTCACGGCCGGTCTGCGTGCTCCCTTCCCCCTGGGTATGAAAGTTGCAGGTCCGCTGATCCAGCAAGCCGGACCGTGGCTGGCTCAAGACACGCGGGTAAGAACGTTTGAGACTGAAGCCCGCTGGTTTACCATACCGGCTCAGCTCGCGAAGGATGAAACCATGAAGAACAAAGTCCACATCACAGTCCTGGTAGAGAACTCCGTCCACCTCCGCGGGCTACGTGCCGAGCATGGGCTGGCCTGGCACATTCAATTCGGCCCGCACGCGGTGCTGTTCGATACCGGGCAGACCGGTTTGCTGATCGACAACGCCGCCGGACTCGGAGTGTCGCTCGACCATCTCGATGCCGTGGTGCTGAGCCACGGCCATTACGATCACACGGGCGGACTCGCGGCCGTCCTTGAACATTCCCCGCGGGCGCGGCTCTTTCTTCATCCGGCGGCGCTGGATTCCAGATTCAGTCTCCAGTCCGACGGCTCCGCGCGCGGGGTCGGCATGCAAGAGGCCAGCCGGGCAGCCCTCGCGCAAAACCAGGTACGCGTTGTGGAGTGCCGGACCCGCACCGAAGTGGTTCCGGGATTGTTCGTGACCGGAGAGATCCCGCGACGCACGGAATACGAGGACGTGGGCGGGCGGTTTTATCTGGATGAACGGGGCACGCAGCCGGACCCGTTGACTGACGATCAGGCGCTTTTCTTCGATACCCCGGATGGACTGGTGGTGCTGTTGGGATGCGGCCACGCGGGTGTGGTGAACACCGTGCGGCACATTCGAGAGCTTGCGGGCCAACGCCCGGTTCACACGGTGCTCGGCGGATTCCACCTGCTCCACGCGAGCGCGGCGCGCCTTGAGCGCACGGTTGACGAACTCCGGGCGTTGCGCCCGCGGCAACTCGGTCCCGCCCATTGCACCGGCCTGGCGGCCACGATCCGTTTGTGGTCGGAACTCGCCGATCGATGCGTTGCGGTCGCGGTGGGCGCGCGATTTGGGTTCGAGCGTTGAATCCTCCGCGCTGAAACTCGCGGTGCGCCTCGGCGCGGGGAGCCGGGCGTGGCTGCCGCTTACGCTGCCGGCAGCTTGATCCTCAAAGCCTTGATCTTGCGGAAGAGCGTGCTCGAGGCGATGCCGAGTTCGCGGGCGGCGGCGGCGCGATTGCCTTGATGACGACGGAGGGCGTCGCGGATGTGCATGGTTTCGAGGGCGGCCAGCGAGCGGCCCGACGGCGGAAGGGCGTGGGCGTCGGCCTCACCACCGCGCAGATGAGAGGGCAGATGGCCCACATCGATCAACCTTCCCCGGCAGAGCACGAACGCGTGTTCGATGGCGTTTTCCAGTTCGCGGACATTGCCCGGGAAATCATGTTCCATCAGCCGGGCGAGAACGTCGTCCGAGACCCCGGCGATATCCCGGCCGTGCAGCCGGTTGAACCGGGCGATGAACTCCTCGACCAGGAGCGGGATATCCTCGCGGCGATCGCGCAGGCGCGGCAGTTCGAGCCGCACGACGTGGACGCGATAGAAGAGGTCTTCGCGGAAGCGGCCTTCGCGCACGCATTGGCGGAGATCCTTGTTGGTCGCGGTGATGACTCTGACGTCGGCTTTGACCGGCTGGACGGAGCCAAGCGGTTCAAAGACGCGTTCCTGGAGCACGCGCAGCAAGCGGGTCTGCAGCGCGGGTGAAATGTCGCCGATCTCGTCGAGCAGGATCGTGCCGCCCTGGGCCAGCGCGAACCGGCCGGGTTTGTCCTTCTTGGCGTCCGTGAAGGCCCCGGCTTTGTAGCCGAACAACTCCGACTCGAGGAGCGTGTCCGGCAGGGCCGCGCAATTCACGGCCAGGAATGGGCGCGCGCTGCGGCGCGAGAGATCGTGAATGGCCCGGGCGACCAGTTCCTTGCCCGTGCCGCTGGCGCCTTCGATCAGCACCGAACTGTCGCTGGCCGCCACGATGGGCAATAGTTCAAACAACTGCCGCATCGCCGTGCTGTGCCCGATGATGTTCGAAAAGGAATCCTGATCCCGGGCCTGACGCTGAAGTTCCTCGACCACGCGCAGGTCGCGGAAGCTTTCCACGCCGCCGACGACCCGGCCATGGTGATCCTTGAGGACCGCGGTCGAGATACTGATGGGAATGCGCTGGCCGGCGGCATTGACGATGTACACCACCTTGTTGACAACCGGCCGGCGGGTGGCGAGGGTCTGTTTGAGGGCGCAGGCGCTTTCGCAGATCGAGGCGCGGAACACGTCGCAGCAGCGCTGGCCCAGGGCATCCTCGCGCCGGATCCCGGTGATCTGTTCCGCGGCGCGATTGAAGGCCGTAATGTGCCATTCGGCGTCCACGGCAAAGACGCCGTCGGGGACCGAGTCGAGCAATTGATCAGGAACCGCTTTCGGCATAGGCAGACTGCACTTGCTTGCGCTCGATCCTTAGCCTTCAGGCCGTCGTCCGCAATGCCAATCGCCATGAAACCTCGGCAAGCACCCCGATGATCAGCAGGCCGGAAGTATTTGCCGGCTTCAAGCTGTTGATGAAATCGGGGATCATCACATCGTGAGCCGAACACCCCAGCCCGGTCTCACCAGACTGAAACATGGCGTCATCGCAACCACCCGATCCCGATGCCCCGCGCATCCTCGAACAACTGGTCCGTCAGGCGGAAGCGGCCCGTGCCAGCGACATCCATCTCCAAATGCAGGGCAAGACCGCCCAGATCGCCTTCCGCCTGGACGGCCTTCTGACCCCCGTGCGCGAGATTCCCGAGCCGCTCGCGGAACGCGTCTTCGGCCGGATCAAGTTCCTCGCCCGGCTCAAGACCTACCAGGAATCGCTGCCGCAGGACGGCCGGATCGATCAGGCCGACCTTGCCGCGCAGTGCGATATTCGCGTGGCAACCTATCCGACCGTCACCGGCGAAAAGATTGTGCTCCGCCTCTTCCACCCCACGGGCGGCCGGTCGCTCGAGGACCTCGGTTTTCCGCTGGACGCCCGACGGCAACTGGAGCGTTTCCTGGCCGGCAACGCGGGCATGTTGCTGTTGACCGGTCCCGCGGGCAGCGGCAAGACCACGACGATCTATGCCTGCCTCCGTCACCTGGCGGCGCTGGGCGGCCGGCATGTCATCACGGTCGAGGACCCGGCGGAGCAGGTCGTTCCCGGAATCATGCAGACCGAGGTCAATGAGGCGCGCGGGTTGGACTACGCCACCGCCGCCCGCCACCTCCTGCGACAGGACCCACAGGTGCTGGTGATCGGCGAAATCCGCGACGACGAGACGGCGCGACTGGCCTTGCGCGCGGCTCTGACCGGCCACGTCGTCATCGCCACGCTGCACGCCGGGTCGTGCCGCGGCGTGTTCGACCGCCTGTTGACCCTGTGCGGCGACCGGTTCGCCGTGTTCACCGCGGTCGAACTGGTGTTGAACCAGCGTTTGCTGCGCCGACTCTGCCCGGGGTGCGGCGGCAAAGGTTGCGACGCCTGTCTGCGAACCGGGTTCTCGGGTCGAGTGCCGGTCGTCGAGTGGGTGAAAGTGGACGAGGCGATGCGGGCGGAATTGGGCACGCGCGGTCCCGAGGCCATCCGCCCCACCCAGTCGCTCGCGACGGCGGCTCGCGGTCTGGTCAACGACGGCGTGACGAATGAGACCGAGTTCGGTCGAATCTTCGGCGCATGAAACACGAAGAACTGGCCTATGTGAACCAGCAGTTGGCGGGGATGCTGAAATCCGGTCTGCCGCTCGAGGGCGCGTTGCGGGAGCTCTGCGCCGACATGAAGCGCGGCGCGTTGCGGGAGGAGCTGCGACAACTCGAAGCCGATCTGGCAAAAGGCACGCCCCTGCGCGAGGCCCTGGCCGCCCGCAAATTGCCCGAGTTCTACATCCGCATGCTCCAACTCGGCGCGCGAAGCCAGGATCTCCCGGGTGTGCTCATATTGATGGCCGACCACTACCAGCGGGCCGATTTGATCTGGACGCGGCTCAAGGGGCTGCTGATGTACCCGGCGCTGGTCCTGCTGGGCAGCCTGGGTGTCAGCCTCCTGATCGCGTATCTCGTGCAGACGTTCTTCGCCACCGGAGCGGCCGATCTCGCCGCCGTCTTCGAGGGCGTCGGCCGGGGGACCTGGAGCACGCCGGCGCAAGTCTTCCTGATCACGGCCCTTCCTTGCCTGCTGCTGGCGGCGCTTGCGACCGCGGCGTTGGTGGCGGCCGGCATTCCGACGCTGCGCCGAAGACTGCGTTGGATCCTCCCCGCCTTTCGAGAGACCTCGCTCTCCAACCTCGGCGCAACCATGAGCCTGATCCTGGCCAAAGGCGGAACGCTCGGCGAAGCCTGCGATCTGGTGGCCCGGCTGGAACGAGGCACGCCGGCGGAAGCCGAGCTCGACCTCTGGAAACGTCGGTTGGCGGGCGGACAGACGAAGTTTGCCGAACTCGCCGCCGGGGGACGCGCGTTCCCCCGTTTGTTCGGATGGCTGGTGGCGCAAGGTGGCGAGGATGTGGCGGCCGGGTTCCGGAGGGCGGCGGAGGTCTATTTCGCGCGGGCGGTCTATCGCACCGAATTGCTGCTCTATCTGGTGCTGCCGCTGTCTGTACTCACCCTGGGATTGATGATCGTCTTCCAGTTCATGCCGGTCCTGCGACAGATGATCCTCTTTATCGACCTGCTGGGGAACGTCGGTGGATAATTCCTTGATCAAGATCGCGCTGTTGCAGGCGCTCTGGTGGATCCTGGCCCTGGCTGGAACCGGGTTCGCCTACTTTATCCTCAGCCTGCCGTTGCGGCGGCACGAACGGGCGCGATTCTTTCTCGATCTGCTGGAAACCGGCCTCAAAGACGGCCGCAGCCCCGAGCAGTCCGTCGTGTCGCTGGCCCAGAGCCGGGATGGGTCGCTCGGCGCCCGCTTCCACCAGGTCGCGGCCTGGATCGAGACCGGGCTGCGGCTCGGTCAAGCCCTCGATCGTGTGCCCTCCTTCCTGCCGCCCCGCATTCACGCGATGCTCAAGGTGGGCGAAGAGATCGGGGACGTCGCCAAAGTGCTGCCGGCATGTCGGCGCCAGTTGCGGGACGGCGCTTCGCAGTCGCGCGGTGCCGTCAACTATCTCCTCGTGGCGGCCTTTGTGCTGACGCCGATCGCGCCCGCCGTCTTTCTTGGGCTGTCCGTGTTTGTGTTCCCCAAGTTCGTGATGGTTTTGCGGGATATGGACGCCGCGCTGCCGGCGTTGACCCAGTTTGTCATGAACGCGGCCGGTCTGCTGAGCGGAGTCATGGTGGGGGCGACAGCGCTTATTTACCTGGTCGGACTATCCTACCTGGCCGGCCCGCGAATGCGGAAAGGACTCGGATCGGTCTGGGACACCGTGGCGTGGGCCATGCCGTGGAAACGAAACCGTATCCGCCGGGATTTCTCGGCCATGTTCGCGGCACTCCTGGACGCGGGTGTGCCGGAGGAGCGAGCGCTCACTCTCGCCGGAGCGAGCGTGGTCAACCGCGTTATCCAACGCCGGACCAGCGCGGCGGCGGCGGAGTTGCGCGCGGGCGTGCCGCTCGCGGTGGCGCTGAAACGGCTCGATGATTCAAGCCAGTTCCAGTGGCGGCTGGCCAACGCGGTGCAGGGCCGGGGCGGGTTTCTGACGGCGCTCAACGGCTGGCTGGAGACCCTCGACGCCAAGGCCTTTCAACAGGAACAGGCGGCGGCGCACCTGGTCACCACCGGGCTGGTCCTATTCAACGGGATGATTGTAGGAACGCTGATCGCCGGCGTTTTCCTGGCGCTCATCTCAATTATCGATGCGGGGGTCGCATGGTAATCCCGTCCCATTTCCATCCCAAAGGACGACGCCGGGTGGGTCCCTGCGGCGGCTACCTCGAGGTGGACTTCGTGGTCGCACTCGCGATCCTCGTGTTGGCGGTTCTGCCGGTCGGTTACTCGGTCTTGCAGGAACGCAAACTGACGCGGGCCTATTACTCCCGCGCGGTTGCCATGGAAATCGTGGATGGCGAATTCGAAGTGCTGCGGGCCGGCGCCTGGCGCCCGTTCATGGAAGGCTCACACAGCTACCAACCCCGCGCCGAATCCGCGTCGCAACTGCCTCCCGGCCGGTTCACTCTCACCGTGACGGGGGAACAACTGCGGCTGGTCTGGCAGCCGGAAGGAAGCGGCTCGGGGAGCGCCGTCGTCCGCGAAGGGAGAGGGAAGCAGTGAAGACGCTTCCGCCAGCGCCGTCCGCCCGGCGGTCCGGTATCCTCCTCGCCGAGTGCCTGATGTACATGGCCGTCTGGTCCGTGGTGGTGGGACTGGCCCTCGCCACCTTTTACCGGACGTGGGACAACTCGCACAGCCTGACGCGGTACACGGAAGATATGACCCGCGTGCTCAAGGCCGGCGAACAGTGGCGGGCGGAGATCCGCCAGGCTGTCGGGCCGGTCACTTTGGTGGCTGAACCCGGCACACCGGAACCGGCTCTTCACATTCCCCAGGCTGACGGAACGATCGTCTATGCCTGCACCGGCACCAACCTGCTGCGCCGCCTGGGCGCGGAGGGACCGTGGGCGGTGGTTTTACCGGCCGTGAAAACGTCCCGCATGATCGCGGACACCCGGGAATCGGTCGCGTCGTGGCGATGGGAGCTCGAACTCGTCTCCTCGCCGAAGCGACAAACACGATTTCGGCCGCTGTTTACGTTCCAGGCGGTTCCGGGAACCGAGGTCGAACCATGAGAATCGAACCGCAACCTCCGCGCGAGCGGGGATCGGCCACGCTGGTGGTGTTGGTGTTGCTGTTTCTCATGGCGGCGTTGGCGCTCGGCAACAACCGCACCCTCCGCCAACTGCACCAGGAGCTCAACCTCATCGAGCAACGCCAGCTTCGGAACCTGGACACCGCACACAAGCCGCAGGCGATCGATCCCATCACGATCCCGGCACCGACGAACCCGCCGGCGCCGCGGTGAACCGCTGGCCGGACCGTGCCGCGCCGGCGAGGCGGGAACCGGGCCGGGTTGATAGCTCATGCATCGGCCTTACGGCGCCGGAGATCCGGCGGCGACCAGACAATAAACCGCGAACGTCGCGAGCCAGTGTTCGCCCTCGTAGTGCCCGCTCGAGACGAATCTCAGTCCGGCTTCCCGGTGCGCTGTCGCCGCCCGCTCGAGCGCCGCCCGCCGCCGGTCCTTCGCGGGCAACGCCGAGGTGATGCCCTGCATGGTCCAGGCCCGGCTCAGATTCAACCCCACCAGGTGCACGATCCGTGGATCGGACAGATCGCTGACTTGAGCCGGCGTGGTCCAACCGCCCAGCCGGCCGCGACGCAGCCCCGGCAGATAATCATCCAGCCAGCGGGAAAATTCATTGCCCGACAGCACCCGTCGCATCAGATCGGCGACGTTCAGGCCGGGCGAGAAGAAGTCCTCGCCCGACGGCTCGTATTGGGTCGGGTAGTCGCGGTCGTCGGCATAGTACCGCCGCGCCCGTTCGATGATGAGTTGCTCCAGCTCCGTGTCCTTTACCGTGCGCGCGTAGTCGAGGATTTGCGCCAGCGCAAAGGCCGTGTCAGGGTGCACGCCGGTGCGGACCGGGTACGTGAGGCGGGGCAGGTAATCCTTGGTTAGTTCGACGAGCTTTTGTTCGAGCGGCTCGAAATGCAGGGCCCATTGGCGGGCATCAGGATCATCCCATGCATGCAGCTCCGCCGCCAACCGCAGGGCCCAGGCCCATCCATACATCCGCTCGAAGCTCTTGTTCTCCTTGATCTCGAAGTAAGTCGCTTCCTTCGCCAGATTCCCGGCCGTCAGATGCGCGGCGAGTCGCTCCCGGATCTCCGCCGCCACCGGCAACTCGGGGTGCAATCGCAGCAGGCGAACCAGCATCCAATGGCCATGCACCGACGAATGCCAATCGAAGCAGCCGAAGAACGCCGGGTGCATCGCGCGCGGTGGGAGCAGGTCCTCGGGGCCGCGCAACACTTCCCCCGGCTTGTTTGGATACTCGCGGTCCAGCCCGGCCAGGGCCAGCCGTGCGAACTTCTCCGCCGAACCGGGGTCCAGCGCGCCGCCGGCCAACGCCGCGGAAATGGGAAGCGAAGCGACGACTGCGAGCCATGATGAAGGCACTTTCACGCGCGGGATTGTCGGTCAATCTCCGGCGGGCGACAAGTCCGCGCGGGTTTCTTCTCGCCAACCATCCGGCTCATCCCTTAGTAGGTATCCATCCATGATAGCCATCGTCCAACCGAGCGTCACCGGTCTCGCCTTGGTCTTGGGCGCCTTTTTACTCCTGCCGGAGGCCGACGCCCAGACAGAGAGCGCGACTCTGAACCCGCCCCTCAAAGTCATGAGCTTCAACATCCGCTACGGCGCCGCCGATGACGGCACGAATAGCTGGCCCCACCGGCGTTACCTCATCCTGGAGACCATCCGCACCTTCGACCCCGACCTTCTCGGCATGCAGGAGGTGCTCGCGTCCCAGGCGGATTACCTCAAAGACAACCTTCCCGACTACGCCTTCCACGGTGTCGGCCGCGAGGACGGCGTCGCCCAAGGCGAGTTTGTCCCGGTGCTGTACAAGCGCGATCGGTTCGAGTGGGTCGATGCCGGCCATTTTTGGCTGAGCGAAACACCCGACGTGCCGGGCAGCAAAAGCTGGGACAGTTCGTTGCCGCGCATGGTCTCCTGGGCTCAGGGTTTCAGCGGTAAACCGCTCATCGACACGTATCGCGTGATCCACCCGGAACGATCGCCCGACGAATCCTCGACCTCCCGCTGGACCGGCGTTCGGCAGGGACGGCGCATCGATTGGATTCTTCACTCAGCCGATTTCACGACCCTGAACGCCGCGATCAACTACACCCAGGAACTGGGCCGCTATCCCTCCGATCATTATCCGGTGGCGGGGGTGCTCCGGCTGAAAAGATGAGGCTGGATTTCGGATTTCGGGGGAACGGCAGTGAACCTGTCACCGTGTCCGCCACTCATTTCGGTGCCACACCTCAAAGTGTGGAAAGGCGGCCCTGCCTGGGAGCAGGCTACCGGGGCAACCAGATACTGAGACCATGCACGGTTTGAGACTCTTCGTGCTTCCGCGGGCACGCTGTCGTGCCCTGGGATTCGCATTGCTCCTTGGTTGGACCGGTTCCGGCCACGCGGCGACAACCGAGACCGATCTGGTCATCTACGGTGGAACCGCCGCCGGAGTGATGGCGGCGGTCGAGGGATCGCGTCTGGGCAAATCCGTGGTGCTGATCGAACCGGGCCGGCGTTTGGGCGGCCTGACGAGCGGTGGACTGGGGCAAACCGATATTGGGAACAAGCGGGCCATCGGTGGGTTCGCCCGCGAGTTTTATCGCGCCGTTCGCCGCCATTACGAAGATCCGAGTGCCTGGCGCTGGCAGGCGCGGGAGGAGTATCGCGACGGTGGTCAAACGCGCACGGGAGGCGAGGAAGACGCGATGTGGACATTTGAACCGGGCGTTGCCCTCAAGATCCTGAACGATTTTGTGCGCGATGCCGGAGTGACGGTGGCGTATGGCGAGCGTTTGGATCTGGGTGCCGGGGTCCGGAAGCGGGGGAATCGCATTGAGAGCATCGGGATGGAATCGGGGCGCCGGTTTCGTGGTCGCATGTTCATTGATGCCACCTACGAAGGCGATCTGATGGCCAAAGCGGGGGTGACTTATGTCGTGGGACGAGAGCCCAATGATCGGTATGGGGAAACCCTCAACGGGGTCCAGACAGCCCAGGCCCGCTTCCACCAACTCGTGCCGGGTGTCGATCCTTACGTCCGCCCGGGAGATCCCTCGAGTGGGCTTTTGCCCGGCATTGATCCGGCAGGGCCCGGCCGGAAAGGGGCCGGGGATCATCGCGTCCAGGCCTATTGTTTTCGCATGTGCCTGACCGATCACCCGGAGAATCGGGTTCCCTTCCATCGTCCGGATGGGTATCGGGAACTGGATTACGAGCTCATGTTGCGGAACTTCGAGGCGGGGGAGCGGGGCATGCCGTGGATCAACTCGGCCATGCCCAACCGCAAGACTGACACCAACAATCGCACGGGGTTCTCGACGGATTTCATCGGCCAGAACTACGCCTACCCTGACGGCGATTACGCGACACGCGCCGAGATCGTGCGGCGTCATCTTCATTATCAGCAAGGTCTGATGTGGACGCTGGCCAATCATCCGCGGGTGCCCGAATCCATCCGCGGGGAAGTCCGTCGTTGGGGCATGACCCGCGACGAGTTTCTGGAGGGCAACGGCTGGCAGGAACAGCTCTATGTTCGCGAGGCGCGGCGGATGGTGGGCCGGTTGGTGATGACCCAGCATCACTGCCAGGGCAGCGAGGTTGTGGACGACCCGATCGGGCTGGCGGCGTACGGCATGGATTCGCACCATGTCCAGCGTTATGTCGATGGCAATGGCCACGTTCAAAACGAAGGGGATGTCGAGGTCGGTGGCTTTGCGCCCTACCCGATCTCGTATCGTGCTATCACGCCCCGCGAGGCGGACTGCGCCAATCTGCTCGTGCCGGTGTGCCTGTCGGCTTCCCACATCGCGTTTGGGTCCATCCGCATGGAACCGGTTTTCATGGTGCTCGGACAGTCCGCCGCCGCCGCGGCCGTCCAGGCCATCGACGAAGCGGTGTCCGTGCAACAGGTGGTTTACGACCGTCTGCGCGTCCGCCTGGAGACTGCCGGCCAGGTGCTCGCCTGGACGCCGGCTGCGAAATGAACGAAAATCCTCCCCGCCCGCGGGCTATGACCGCGGTAGGTTCGGCGAGCTCAGTTGTTGAGTCTCAGGTTTACGCGATCAGCCGGCTCAGATTTCACGAAGCTGCTTTCGGTCTCGGCGGTTTGCCGGTCAACGCGTAAGACCTGCGGGGGTTCATCACGTCTCCGGGCCGGGCACGCTGAGCCTTCGCTGTCATTACCCCCTCCACGTGAGTTCTCCGGCTTCGCGGGCGTCGCGCGTGATGGTCTATGGTTCATGACCATCGTGGATGGCACCGTTCGGTTCGAGCACATACCGGCGGGGAGCGAAGCCCGGCTGGATGACCATGCCATTCCTGAACGAACTGCGCTGGCCCAGAGACTATTTTCTGGCCTTGAACTCCCGCACGAATTCAGCCGTCAGATCGATGTAGGTATAGCCGTGCTCGAAGGTGGCTTCGATGTGGCTGAACTCGGCGAGTTCATTGAACGTGGAAATGTGGAGCCAGTCGGGATTGGAAGCCATCGCCGCCTCGAAAGTCCCCCGGTAATAGGCCCCCTCCGGTTCGTCGGGATAGTTCACCCCGAACTTGGTTCGGTCCTTCCAACCGGCGCCCTTGAACCCGCCGCTCTTCGTTTTGCGCCCCGGATTCCTGGTCTCGTCGTAGCCCGGTGAAATCGTGGCATGATGCTGTGCCGGCTTGCCGTTCCGGGCGCCTTCATTCCGGTTGTATTCATCAATGTGACCGCGCATGGTTTTCATGAAGTCGGCCAATTGACAGTCTTCAATATCGACGAGGGTATACTCTTCCAGCGAACGGAACGGTCCCAGGTATGCCCGGCCTTTGCCGTTCTGGTAGCTTCCCGACATGATCGGAAACGGGTGAATCCCGGCCTTTTCCAGTCGATCGAACAGCTCCTGCCATTCGGTCGGCGTGTGGCCCCAGGCGGTCCAGATCATGACCACGGGCCGGCCTTCCACTTTGAGCATCGCGGGATGGTCCTGGTAGCGGTTCAGGAAGTAAAAAAGATCATGGTACACCGTCTCCAGGGGGGCTCGGCCATGCTCGTAATCGATGGTGATCTTAAGATTGTGGGCCACAGCCTTCTCGTACACGAGATCCAGAATCTGATTGGGCCCATTCGTTTTTGTGTCGTGCCACCAGGAAACCGCCAGCGCGTCAATCAACGCCCGGTTCATCTGGGACATGTGCTTTTCAACGATGGTCGAATCCCAGGAGTTGTAGGCGCCGACCAGGGGATGAAGTCCTTCCAACCCTTCCTGACGGCCGCCGGAGGCCGACGTCTTGAGCCAATTGTCCTCATGAAACCAGATGTAGTAGTAGGCCAGGACGACTTTGTCCGTGAACGCGAAGCCCTGGGATGATTCGGACGCCGCCACCGTCTGAGCAGGGTTCAAGAACAGTCCGGAGGCAAGCGCGAGGCACCCGACAAAACGCCAGTGGATCACCAGCCTCCAGGCGCGATGGCGGTGAGGAAGGATGGCCGGAATCTCCGCGGCAAGCGTAGTCATGGCTGCTTCTGTAACATAACGCTCCGCCGCAATGACAGCCTGTCGTTGATGCGTTTTGCCTTCAAGAAAACCTTGAGGGAAGTGGACATTTGGACAAGCATTACCTGCGTGCCCACCGAAGACCCAGCTCCGCCGCGACGGTTGTCATTGAAGATCCTCGATCTCCAGATCGCCTTCGAGTCGTTGGGGGGACTCTCGTCCGAATGGAGCTCTGAGCAGCGCGCTTATCTCGATCTGAAAACGGGCGAAGTGGTTTGGAGTGAGAGCGAGGAATCGGGCGACGTCTATTCCGAGAGCGATGAATACCTGTTGATTCCCAAGGGTGCGGATCGGCTGGAATTCGGCGATCTGCGGGATTTCATCGAGACCGTTGAAGAGCAGCGGACCCGGGAGGAATTGCGGGAGATCATCCGGGGGCACGGCGCCTTCCGTCGCTTCAAAGCCCGGGTCTTCGGAGGAGGCGATATCGAACTGAAGCATGCGTGGCACGCTTTTCAGCAGCGGCGGCTCCGCCAACGCATGGTGGACTGGCTGGAGGATTCCGGCATCGAGCCGGTATGGGACCAGGACATCTTCAAGGTGCCGGAGCTGCCCAACCGCCGCCCAGACCTGTTGCAGGCGGTGCTCGAGTTCGTGCTCGGCGCGCGTCGGCTCGAAGGCATCCGGCGCATTGCCTTGTTGGGGTCTCTGGCCACGGATAAGCGCCAGCCCAAAGACGTCGATCTGCTGGTGGTGGTCGAGGAGACCGCTTCGCTGGGGCCGCTTGCCAAACTCAAGCGCCAGCTCACAGGCAAGACGCTGACAGACCGCGCGTAGGGGAAGAGGCGTTCCCGGTGGCAGAGCAGTGGGAGGTCCGTCCGCGGAACAGGCCGGTAATAGGGTAACTCGCGGGTGATTTCGGCCAGGCGGATCATCGCCGCGCTAAGGGCGGGGAACGGCGTCCAGGACGACGATCTCGAAGGGCGCCAGGGCGAATTGCACCGGGGTTCCGCCCTGGGCGAGCCGCGCAGGTCGGGCGCTGTCTTCGGCCCACGGACTCGCGAGCAGGTAGGTGGTGGGCGCGGAGTGCGGGAGTTCGAATGCGGACGCGATGTCCAGGGCGTGGTTCCGGGGTTGATCGTCCGGGTTGCGCAGCATGAGGATTCCCTTGCGCGGCGACCAGGAGGCGTAGCCGTACACTTCCAGTTTGGCGGGATCGCCGCCGATCCAGTGAGTGTCGACGAGGATGTCGGCGTTGGCGCGCGACCAGCGGGCGGCTTCGGCGAGGATGCGCCAGTCCTCGGGGGTGAGTTTATCGGGCTGGAGATAGAGCTCCTGGAGGCCGGTGCCGCTGCCGAAGAAGGCGCGCACGTCGTCGCGGAAACCGGCGGAGTTGAAGGTGGGATCGCCCGCCATGCCGCGGCGTGAGTAGGCTACGCCCTGGGTCATGAGGGAATTGAGCGGGAAGCAGGGGCCTTTGAGGACGACATTGCGGTAGACCTCCTGGTCGCGATAGGTGAGCCACTGTTGCTGGTTGGGGCCTTTGCCAGCGCGGCCCATGTCGTTGCCCTGGCGCCAGAGGGAATCCGCGTAGCGCAACCAGAACGGCGAGGGCCACGAGCCCGTGGTGAGGTTGAGGTAAAGGGAGGGGTCTTCCTGGCGGAGCTCGAGCATCAGCCGGCGCATGGCGATCGTGTCGCGGAGGTACTCGGCGCCTCCGCTGGCGTACATGCCGGCCGCCATGCCATCGAACTTGAAGTGATTGACGCCGTAGTCGCGGATCATGCGGACGCAGGCATTCTTGAAGGCGGCGTAGTACTTTGGTCCGGCCATTGAGAAGCCGGTGGCGTTGGTTTCGTAGCCCTGCTCGCGGGCGAGTTGCATACGCTGGGCTTTGGGCTCGCCGTAGCCACCGAACGGGGAGAGCCAGACGCCCAGGCGGGTGTGGTACTGCCGGCACCGTTCGGCCAGCGGGGCGAAGCCATTGGGGAAACCGGAATGGAAATGCCAAAGCGTCCTGGGATCATCCCAACCGTCATCGAACACCATGCCGTCCATGGTGATGCCGTGGGGCCGGATGAACCGTTCGCCGAACAGGCGTATGGCCTCGAGACAGTTGGTCTCGTTCAGCGCGAATGGATCCCAGGCAATGTCGTACCAGGAGTTGTAGTGCAAGTAGGGTCGATACGGATGCGCCCGCTCCCGCTCCAGGTAACAAAGAAACGCCCGCCGCAGTTGGCCGTCCGGCGCCACACCCAGCACCAGACTCTGCGTCAGCGAATCGCCGCCCTTCAGCACGCCGTCCCACGGGATCCGGCAGACCACCGGGCCACGCCCAGCAGGGGCTGCAGCGACCGATGAGTCGGCGCGCGCGCGCGGGCCGGTTTTCGGCTCGGCACCGGCTCCGCGCAATTCGTCGAGGGGTTCACGTTGATTGAGCGCATGCGGATCCTCGCAGCCCAAGAAGAAACTGCCGGCAACGACCGGGGATCCGTCCACCCGGCCGATCGTTTGAGCGTTCGGGAGGTCATGGTTCAGCCAGGCGATGTGTCGGAGGGTGCAATCCCCCAACGCGGCGGTCACCTCGATCTGCTGGCGGACGTAGTTGTCGCCGTCGTGCAGGCGCGCCAGCCAGACCACCCGCAGCCGCCCGTCCGGGGAACGAAGCGGCACGGTGATCTGCTGACCGGGGATGCGGGCGGCCAACTGGGCTGCGAGAGGATCGGGGGTGAGGTTGTCGAGTCTAACGGGACCGTCGGATTCGAGCGCCGAGGCCGGGTAGCGCCGGCCATCGGCCAGTACGATGTCGAAGATCTCACCCGTGAGCCGCAGTTCCCTCGATTGCCGGAGGTCCCGGGCAGAGTGCGTTCTGAGCCCCGGATTCCCGGTGGACCAACTGACGGCCAGGACGCTGTTGCTGGCGACGATCCGCGTGCCCGCGTGCAGCATCGTGGCAGGGCCGGGATCACCGGTCGGGTAGATGGGTTGCGCGCTGCCACCGACGGAACTCAAGGTCAGGGTCAGCGCGACAATTCGCCAGGTGCCGACGGGCGATCCGGGTGTGACGGTTTGCATGATGTTTCGTGGAACGACAGGTGTACAGATTAGACTGTTCCAGGCAAAAGTCTGTCGTTTTCGCGATGGCTGCCGGGAGTTCCCGCTGTTAGGCTCGCCGCACGCAAATGAGCCGCAAGAAAACCAACCTGATTTTACCCCGCCGTTACCACCCGTTGCTGGGCGTCACGGAAACCGAACGCGCCATCAAACTGCTCAAGGATTTCTTCGAGTTGAACCTGGCCACGGAATTGAACCTGAGCCGGGTTACCGCGCCGCTGTTCGTTCAGGGCGGCACCGGCATCAACGACGATCTCAACGGCATCGAGCGTCCGGTGGCCTTCCCGGTCAAGGACCTGCCCGGTGTGCGCGCGGAGATCGTTCAGTCCCTGGCCAAGTGGAAGCGCCTGCAACTGGCGGCGCTGAACTTCGCGCCCGGCTACGGCTTGTACACCGATATGAACGCGCTGCGGCCCGACGAAACCCTGGACAACACGCACTCGATCTACGTGGATCAGTGGGACTGGGAGCGCGTGATCACCCCGGCACAACGCAACGTCGAGTTCCTGCGCCGGATTGTCGCCAGGATTTACGCCTGCTTGAAGCGCACCGAGCATTTCGTGTTCGAGCGTTACCCGGCCATCCGCCCCGAGTTGCCGGAGGAAATCACCTTCATCCACGCCGATGATCTGCGGGCGCGGTATCCCGCCCTTACGCCCAGGCAACGCGAGCACCGGTTGCTCCAGGAATGCGGCGCCGCGTTCATCCTGGGCATTGGTGGCGAGCTGGACAACGGCACGATCCACGATGGACGCGCGCCCGATTACGACGATTGGTCCACGCCCACGCCGGATGGCCGCCGCGGATTGAATGGGGACATCCTGATCTGGAATCCGGTGCTGCGGATGGCTTTCGAATTGTCTTCGATGGGCATCCGGGTGGACCGGCGGGCGCTTCGGCGGCAGTTGCGAATCCGCGGCTGCGAGGAGCGTCGCAAGTTGTTCTGGCACCAAAAACTGCTCCGCGACGAAATGCCACTATCCATCGGCGGAGGCATCGGCCAATCGCGCCTCTGCATGTACTTTCTGCGCAAGGCGCACGTGGGCGAAATCCAAGCGAGCCTCTGGCCGGACGAGATGATCGCCACCTGCCGCCGGCACAACATTCCGCTGCTGTAGGATCGCGCACGTCGTCGCAGGGAGGCTGCGGCGAGGCAAGCCGGCTCTCTCCTCCCAACGGGAGCGGAGAAGGAGGAACGTCGAGCGCCTCGGAATGGTGGGTGGAGTATGGCGGGTGTTTGGACCGTGAACGCCCAGAGATACGCCAAGGCGCTTTTCTCCGTGTGGTTCGTGTGGTTGGTGGGCCCCGACGCGGGCCTTTGTGGGTCTTCCTGGTTGGACGACGAGAAGCGGCCGAGTTCCAGTGGCTTCCTTCCGTTCGGTAACTTCAGGAGGCTCTTGAAATCCAGCTTTCACTCCGGATCTGTTACCTCTGGAGTTCAGAGCGACAAGACCGTCCGCACGGCCGCTTCCACCCGGGTCATATCCTGTGGCGATAAAGCACCCCACGTGGAGATGAGACGGTCTTTGGATATGGTGAGGATCTGCTCGCACTTCACCCAGCTCGTTAGGCGCAAGCCGTTTCGAGCATCGGGAACGACTTCAACATGGGTGGCACCCGTGATCGCGCGGGTTTGGGCCTCAATGGCGAATTCAACGTCCGTCTCGTTCGTGCCCGCCTCGGCAATGGCAGTGAAATCGTCAAAGAGTCGCTTTTCGCGCTCCTGTTGATCCAGCAGCAGCAGCCCATCCTGAAACAAACGATTCAGGCTTTGCTGGCGCTGCGCGGCCAGGGCTGTGGTCCGTTGGTAGGCTTCCTCTGAAAGCCGCCGCATGAGCACTTTTGCAGTCATAACCGACATCACGATACGGCAGCACCCGCGCGTGCGGCATCAGGTCGCCATTGGGCCAGGTCTTAAACGAGAAGCGGCCGGTCCGCCAGCCCAAGACTGTTAGCCTTTCCCAATCGAGTGTCCCGATTCCATGTCGCATATGCGACATGGAATCGGGACGTGGGGAAACAAGGGGCTTTGTCTGAAAGCCGAGCTGGCTCTTGAGCCTGCGGCACCCTCTCTCGCTCAGCAATGTGCCGTCCCGGATCGGACGGGCAGGAATGGCACACCCCGGAAGAGATCGAACCGAAGATCGCAAAGAAGCGCAGATGCCGCTTTCGCCTTTTGGCCATTTCCAGTGGGGCCGGGATGATTGGACTTGAACCCATGGAGGGGATAAGGTTCCCGCGGTTTTATGAGCACAGCGCCGGCGTTCCGCTACCGCATCTCCTCGTGGGTTACCCAACACCCCGGGCGAGCATGGCGATGGCTTGGTCCGCTGGTGGTTCTCGGGTTGACGGCAGGATGCGACCGCGCTCCGGACCAGCCGAAGCCGGTGAATTCCGCCGCCGGGCTCGTCTGGGCAGAAGACACGCCATCCGGCCCGCCCGGTTTCGAGGACGTCACGCGTTCGTCGGGGATCGATTTTTTGCATCAGCTGGCGAACGGCAAACTGGACAACATCATGAAATCGGACGGGGCCGGTGGCGTGGTGTTGGATTACGACCGTGACGGGTACCTGGATCTTTACCTGGTGAATTCCGGTCCGGTGCCGGTGCTGTCGGAGGCCCCGCCGGGGACGCCGCGGCTGCCGAACCGGCTTTTTCGCAATCGGGGTGATGGCACGTTCGAGGAGGTTACGCGGCGCGCGGGGATCGAGGGTTGGGGATTCGGCACCACGGCGGCCTCAGCGGACTACGACAACGATGGGTATCCCGATTTGCTGGTCGTTAATTTCGGCGGGCTGATCCTCTATCGCAACGAGGGGGACGGCGGCTTCAAAGACGTGACGGCAACGGCGGGGTTGATCTCGGAGCAGCCGGGGATTTCGGCGACCTTTCTCGATGTGGACAACGACGGATACCTGGACCTGTTTGTCGCCAATTACCTGAAGTTCGATCCGTCCATACAGGTTCCTGAGGGGACCCAGGCGCCTTATCCGGGGCCGCTTTCGTACGAACCCGAGTTGAACCTGCTTTACCGCAACCGGGGCGACGGGACGTTCGAGGATATCAGCGAACGCGCGGGCATTCGCATCCCGGGTCACCGGGCGATGTCGGTCACGGCGTTTGACTATGACCTCGACGGTGACTCGGACCTTTACGTGTCGAACGATGGCACGCCGAATCTGCTGCTGGAGAACGACGGGCAGGGTCGTTTTACCGAAGTGGGTCTGCGAACCGGCCTCGGGTTCAACCAATTTGGGGCCGCGGAAGGCTCGATGGGCGCCACGGTGGGTGACTGCACCGGGGATGGCTTGCCCGACCTGTTTGTCACCCGGTTTGGCCGCGCGTCGCTGTATGTCAACGCGCCCGGCGGCCTGTTTGTGGATTCGATCCAGACCTCGGGCATTCTGCCGCTGTCGATGCCCCACACCGGGTGGGGTGGCAATTTCCTGGACTTCGACAATGACGGCGACCTGGATCTGTTCATCGCCAACGGTGACCCGCACTTCCTGCGGGGCATGCCGCCGCTCCTGCTCGAGAATCGCGGGGATGGTTTCTTCCGCGATGCGCGCGCCTGGGGCGGACCGCTGTTTGACCGGCCGCTCAACGCCCGCGGCAGCGGGGCCTGGGACTTTGACAACGACGGCCGGCTGGATTTGATCATCACCTCGCTGGGTGAACGCGCGGCGTTGTGGCGAAACGTCGGGGTATCCGGAGACCGCTGGCTCACCCTCGAACTTGAAGGCACGCGCAGCAACCGCGACGGGCTGGGTGCCCAAGTGCGCCTGACGACCGGCGGTCGCACGCATTACGCCGAGGCACGCTGTCCCACCAGCTACGTGTTTCAGCAGGATCCGCGACCGCACTTTGGATTGGGTGCGGCGACAGCCATCGACCGGATCGAGATCCGGTGGCCGAGTGGTCAGACGCAGATCCTGAGCGACGTGGTGGCGGGCGGCATCCTGAAAGTGGTCGAACCCGGCGCCTCGCGTTGGCCTTCACGCTCATGAACCTACTCGCTATCATGCCATCGAGACTACATCCTGGCCGGCTCCTGCGGTTGGGTCTCCTCATTGTGTTGTTTGCCGCGATGGGCTGCCGTCAAAGCACCGGGCCGGTTCCCCCTCCCGCGCACATCATTGCCGGAATGAACCGGGGGGTGAGCCTCATGGGCCAGTACCTATACGACGAGGCGGTGCAGGCGTTCGAGGCGGTCTTGCGGGACGCCCCTGACCTGACCGAGGCCCAGATCAACCTGGCCATTGCCCGGTTCAACCGGAATGGCAAGGAAGACCTCGAGGTGGCGGCCAAGCTCCTGACGGCGGTGCTCGCGCGGGAGCCGAACAACCTGCGCGCCCTTTATTCCGAGGCGATTCTGCTGCAACACATCGGCCAGGCGGACCAGGCGTTGATCCGTCTCGAGAAAGTGGTTCAGGCGCGGCCTGATGACGGCGCGGCCTGGTACCTGGTCGCACTCTGCAAACAGCGGTTGAGCCAGCCGGCGGAGGCCGAGTTTCTCCAGGCGGTGCGGCATCGGCCCTATCTCTTCAGCGCCTATTACCAGCTTTACCAGACCGCCCTGCGCGGCGGCGAACCGGCCAAGGCTGCGGATTACCTCGAGCGCTTCAAGACCCTGCGCGAAAGCCCGCTGGGCGAATCGATCGAACTGCCGCAATACAACCAAATGGGCGACCTCGCCGTGGCTCAACCGCTGCCCACCCGGTCCGTTCCGCCCATTGCCCGCAGTCAATACCGGCTGCAACCGCCGTTGACGGTTTTCAGCGGCGCGGCCGAAGCCGCCGATACCGGCGCGTCGGCCCTGACGTGGACCGGCTTGGCCGCCGGCGATCTGGATGGCGATGGGCGGGCCGACCTGGTGGTGCCACTTGGCGAAGGCCGGCGCGTCGCGCTGCTCCGCCAAACCGCCGATCTCGAGTTCACGCCGGTCTCCGGCGATTCGGGGCTCGAGGAACTCGAGGGCGTTTTGAGCTGTGCGCTGGGTGACTTCGACAATGACGGCGTGCCCGACCTGTTTGTGACGGGGTTGAGCGGCAACCGATTGTTGAGGGGCAAGGGCGACGGCACGTTTCTGAACGTGACGGTTCAATCCGGTTTGAACGCCGCCGCCCAGGGGCGATCGGCGTTGTTCCTGGATGCGGATCATGACGGTGACCTGGACCTGTTCGTGTGCCACCCGACCACGACTCGACTTTGGAACAACAACGGCGACGGGCAGTTCACGGAGATCGCCGAGGCGGCGGGGATCGCCTGTCCGGACGGCGGCACCGTGCTGGTGCTGGCCGGCGATCTGGACGGCGATCGCGACCAGGATCTGGTGCTCTTGCGCCAGGACGGCCCGGCGCGGTGGTTCCGAAACGAACTGCTCGGCCGCTACGCCGAGGTCGAATTTGAGGGCCTCGACATTCGCGGCGACCGCGGCGGCGCGCTGCAGGACTTCAACGGAGATGGCCTGCTCGACCTCGTGGTTCTCGGCGGCGATCCCGCGGAGTTGCGGCTGTTCACGGGACAGGGCCAGGGGAAATTCAAACCGGACACGACCTTCCAGGGGACGGCCCGGGCATTGGCGTCGCATGGTCCGATTGCCGGTTTTCGCTTCGCGGACATCGATCTCGATGGCGACCTTGACCTGGTCGGCTTCGGAACCGCGACTCATCTGCTGCTGAACGATGGCAAGGGCCGTTTCGCCCTCCAAACCGGGATCGGAATACCGCCGGCCGGTCGGCGGGTGGCGGGACTCGAGGTCCTGGACCTCAATGCCGATCTCGTGCCCGACCTGCTGAGCATCGAGGCGGAGGGCACACTGCGCATCGGGCTGGCCGTCGGCGAACTGGCGCCGCCCTCGACCGCACTGGCGATCCGGCCCAGCGGCGTTCGCGGGCGGGACGGTCGGACGCGCAGCCCGGCGGGCGGCCAGGGGGTGACGTTGACGGCGCGCGCCGGCCTGCGGGAACAGAAGCTGGTCTACACCGGCCAGACGGGCGGACCGCACCAGTCGTGGCTGCCGGCGGTGTTCGGTCTGGGCGGCGTTCCGCAGGCGGACTACGTGCAGTTCCTGTGGCCGGACGGCGTGGCGCAAGTCGAACTGGCCATGGCCGCGGGCCAGACGCACGACGTCGCGGAATTACAGCGGAAGATCTCGAGTTGCCCGGTTCTGTTTGCGTGGAACGGAAGTCGGTTCGAGTTCGTCACGGATTTCGCCGGCGTGGGTGGGCTCGGTTATTTTTCGGCGCCTGGCGTGGCCGCGCCACCGCAGGTGCTCGAGCATGTGAAGATCGAACCGGACCAACTGCAACCGCGGGACGGCATGTACGAACTGCGGGTCACGGAACCGATGGAAGAAACCGCGTATATCGACCGGCTCGAATTGCTCGCGATCGATCATCCCCCGGAGGTGCGGGTGTTCCCGGATGAACGCCTGGCCATCGCCGGGCCGCTCCCCACGCACGATCTGCTGATCGTGGACGAGCGCTGGTTCCCCGAGCGGGTGTCGGATCCCTCGGGCCGGGATTGCCGCGAGCAACTCGCGCGCGTGGACCGCCGGTATGCGTATGCGCCGCAACTCGACCGTCGCTATGTGGGTTTCTGCCGGCCGCACACGCTCGAGCTGGATTTTGGGGATCGGCTGGGGGAATTGGCCGAAGCCGGACGGCTCTTTTTGTTCATCAACGGCTTTATTGAATACCCCTATTCGCAAACCGTTTACGCGGCCAGCCAGTCGCGCGTGGGCTGGGAACCGATCCGCGTCGATCGCCTGGAATCGGACGGCCGCTGGCACACGATCGTGCCGGACGGCGGTGCCCCCGGCGGCATGGCGCGCACCATGACCATCGATCTCAGCGGCCAACTCACGCCGGCGACGCGCAAGCTGCGCCTGACGACGAACCTCGAGATCTACTATGACCAGATCTTCGTGGCCGCCTCGGCGCCGCGGACCGACGTGACCGTGCGCTCGGTGCCCCTGCGGGACGCGCTGCTCCGGTACGTCGGCTTCGCCCGCGAATACTCGCCCGACGGCCTGTTGCCACTGATCTTCGATTACGAGTTGCGCGACACCACGGCGCCCTTCCACCGGCTCAAGGGCCGTTACACCCGCTACGGGCCGGTGACCGAGTTGCTGGCCGAGTTCGACGACCGCTATGTGCTGGTGGGGTCCGGCGACGAGATCGCCCTCCGGTTCGACGCGACGTCGCTGCCGTCGCTGGCGCCGGGCTGGAAACGGAGTTTCATCCTGGTCTCGCACGCGTATTGCAAGGATATGGACCTTTACACGGCGACGCCGCGGACGCTCGAGCCGCTCCCGTTCCGGGCGATGAGCCAATATCCGTATCCGGCGACGGAGCGCTACCCAGACAGCGTGGAACACCGGGCTTACTTGGAGACGTACAACACGAGACGCGTGGATTAACCGCCGTAGATCGCCCGATGACGGAGGCACGAGCCACGCGAGTCCGCAGTCGCGGGTTTTATGGAATGACGGCCTCGTGTAACTCGGCCCTCCAGAATTGAACGTGACTGAAGTGAGCTGAACTATGCCTGCGAATGTATTGCGCTACGCCGTCGCCGCCTGTCAGACGGATTTTCCTTGTCCCGTCGACCGCTCCGAAATGGCGAGCCGCGTGGATCGGATGCTGGCCATGATCGAGGGCGCGGTGACCGGTTATCGCCCGTTCTTTCCCGTGCGGCTGGTGGTTTTTCCCGAGTTCGCGCATGCGGCGCCCATTTACGCCACGGTGTCCGAACTGCGCGACAAGCTGGCCGTGCCGGTTCCCAACGAGCACACCGAGCGTTATGGCGCCAAAGCGCGCGAGCTGGGTGTCTACGTGCAGACCGGCAGTTTCATCGAGCTCGATCCGGCCTGGCCGGGCGTGTTGTTCAACACCACCTGCCTGATCGGACCGGAAGGGCTCCTTTACAAATATCGCAAGGTGAATCCGTGGCTGCCGTGGGAGGTTCACGCCAGCCCGCATGATCTTCCCGGCTATGACGCGGAATTGTTTCCCGTGGCCCGCACGGAGATCGGCAACCTTGGGTGCGCGATCTGTTACGACTGGATCTTTCCGGAGGCGATCCGCCAGCTCAGCCTGAACGGCGCCGAAGTGCTGATCCGGGTTTCGGCCTACATGGATCCCTGGGGCGCCACGCCCCCGATGGATTGGTGGACCGTGGTGAACCGCTGTCGCGCCCTGGAGAACATGGCGTATGTAGTGGCCGCCAACCAGGGCGCGAGCCTGGAACATTACGGGCCGTTCTCCTGGCCAGGCGGGAGCATGGTGGTCGATTACGATGGCCGGATCCTGGCCCAGGCCGATCCGGGGCCGGGCGAGAAGATTGTGGTGGCCGAGATCGACCTGGGCGCGTTGCGGGAAGCGCGCCGGCAACGGCAAGGTCACAATCCGCTCGCGCAGCTCCGCCGCGAAGCCTACGGATCTTTGGCCGCGGGGTATCCGGCCGGCAGCATCACGTGCGGCCGCGATCCGCACGGCGACCGTACGGTGGCGGATAACGAGGCGGTGTTCCGCCGACAGCGGGCCGCGGCCTCATCCGGCGAGTGATTCCGGGGCTGACCGGCAGGTTAACCCCGCAACGCGGCTCAGCCGCAACCAGGCGACCGCACACCCTGACCGGCCGAGTGCCGCGCCACAAAAGTCCGCAGGGCGGCGCGCACGGAAGGAAAGGCGATCTGCTCCGGGTCAACCTGACGGGGATCGAGCCAGGAGACTTCGGCGACGTCATCGAGCGCCTCGGGCCGGGTGGATTGACTGACGTGAGCCGTGAAGAACAGATCCAGGACCGGGTAAGTCACCGACCGATACTCGTACGCGTTGACCTCGGAACAGAGGAAGGCTATTTCGCCCACTTCGAGCCCCACTTCTTCGATGATTTCGCGACGCAGACTGACCTCGGCCGTTTCTCCGATCTCGATGAAGCCGCCGGGCAAGGCGAGCTTGCCCCGCTCTGGATCCTTGGCGCGTCGGACGAAGAGGGCCGTGCCATCGGGCCGGGTCAGAATGATCCCGGCAGCCACCGTCGGATTGAAATGATACAGGAAACCACAGGCGCGGCAGGAGATCGCCCTGGCTGGGGCGGACCCGGTGGGCTCGACCTGGGAGTGAGGGTTCGAGGGGGCCGACGCGGCGGGGAGAAGCCGGCCGCAGGCGGGACAGAACCGGAAATGATCGATCGGTTCGCTCATCACGGTTCGAACCGTTCGCCGGGACGTGGCTGAATGACTTTGATCCTGGGATGCCGCATCCGGATCTGAGCTTCGAACCATTGCCGCGAGTCCGGTTCACCGTGACCGAGCACCACCACCCGCGGGGAGACTTCACCCACGAAATCGAGGAGTTCATCCCGGTTGGCGTGCGCGGTAAGATCAAAATCCCGCACCTCGCACCGGCGCTCAAGTTCGCCGGCGGCGGTGCTGAACAGGAATTTTTCTCCTGGGCGCGCGGCTTTGAGCCGGCCGCCGGGCGTCTCGGGATCGGCATAGCCCACGAAGAAGATGGCCTGGCGTTCGTCGCCCACGAACCGTGCGGCGAGGTCATGGGCCGGGGTATTCTCGCTCATCATGCCGGCGGTGAGGACGAACAGGCGTCCGCCGGTGAGTTTCATCCGGTCCATTTCCTTGCGATCCAGCACGACGAGGTTAAGGGCCTCGGTCAGGTTGAGGTTGCTGTGATTGCGGCGGGTGCGGTGAGCCTGCAGATCGTAGATCTCGGTGAAGACGCGGCCCAATCCGCCGATGTAGATCGGTTGTCGTCGGAGGCTGCCTGCCTGCATGAGCAAAGCCAGTTGGGCGAGGATCTCCTGGGTGCGGCCGAGGGCGAAGGTGGGGATCAGGACACTGCCCTTGCGCTTGAGCGCCGCCTGGATGGCGGCGGCGAGGCGTTGGGCTTCGGCCTCTCGATTGAAGTCCGGGCGCACCGACCGGTTGCCGCGGGTGGTTTCCATGATGAGGACGTCGGCCTGGACATCCTCGAAGCAGGCACCGCGCAGAAGGGTCTGGTCCCGGAACGAAACGTCCCCGGTGTAAAACAGGGTTTCGCGGGCGCCGCGCACCATCACGCCGGCGGAACCGAGGGCGTGGCCGGCATCGCGGAACTCGAGGGTGGGCGAACGTTGACTGGCGCGGGAACGGTGAGGCGCTGCCCATTCGATTTCGCGGCCGAAGCGGAAGCCCTGGAATAGCGGCGCGATTTCATCGAGCTCATCGTGATGGTAAAGCGGGTATTCCGGGATGCCCATTTCTTCCCGCTTCCGTTTCATGACGTTGACGGAGTTGTGGAGGACGCGTTCGACCAGGAAATAGCTGAGCTCGGTCATCATGACGTGGGCGGCGGGGAAATGCCGCAAAGCCACGGGGAGCGAACCGACGTGGTCATGGTGACAGTGGGAGATGGCGATCGCATCCACGCCGTCATGATCCACCAGGGCATAGAGCGGGAGGCTGTTTCGGCCCTCGCGCTTGGGATGAACGCCGGCATCGAGCAGGAGCCGATGTCCCTCGGTCTCAACAAGCCAGGCGCTGGCCCCGATTTCGTCAGCCGGGTTGAGGTTGGTGACAAACATGACGCGCGCTGGTTTTTTTGAACGTTTCTCGGACGGAGTTCGTCCTATGTCTTGTTGGTATCAGTCGAATCGTCGGCGTCAGGCCGAGGATTTGCCCGCCAGCCCAACTGGCGGAGAGGAGGTGCGTTTGGTTGTTTGGGTTGGGCGGGCATCGCTTCGGCGATGCCCGCTTTCCTCTTAATGACCGCAACCGCAACCGGAGTCGCAGCTGCAGGATTCGAAGTCTTCCGCGCTGGGGAGTCGCCCCAACTCGAAGGTACGCGTCACATAACGGTTCACGGTTTCACGCATCTGGTGCATGTGCTCCTGCGCCTCGAGAAAGCCGCTGGCGACCGGATTATCCAGGAAGGCCTGTCGTTTCTCCTCAAACTGGTCGAACTCCGGGCCATCGGCGGACATGCCCATCTGCTGTTTATGTCGCAGAGCGCCGCCCAGTTCGCTCAACTCCTGATACTGGGCCTGCACGTCGGGGTTGGCCATGAAGGCGTCGATGCGTTCGCGGATTCGCTTGAATTCGGGTTGTTCAATGATGGCCTGGCAGAGGTCGCGCGTCTTCTGAACCAGCATCCCGTTCTCATTTGAGCTCATAAGGACTGAAACGGTTGCTCAACTTGGCCGATCTGTCGAGCCCGAGGTTTTTATCTCAGCCCGGTTTCTTCATGGTCATGGTGAGGAATCGTGCCATTCCGCCATGAATCCATGAAAAAACCCGGGGAACCCACGGGCACCCCCCCGCCCCCCTAATGTCGTGACTCGACGCCGGTCAAGCGGTCTAATCGGGTGAACTTGTTTTGCTGTCATGCCATCAAATGTCCAACTCATCTGGAGCCTGCTACCCGGTACCGTGCTGTTCACCTTCGCCTTGTTCCTTGGCTGCCTCCTCGCCGGTTGGATCGGTTCCATCGTCGCCGGATTCCGGTCCACGCACGGCCATGGGCTGCGCGGCCTGCTGATCTTCCCGATCTCGAATCCCGTCGCGCTCGTGATCCTAATGGTTCGTGATCCGGCCGTGGCGTGGGTTCCCCTTCTGTTTTACGCGCTGGCAGTCGTAGGTCTGCCGCTGGGCGGGTTCGTCTCCGAACGGATCGAGAAGGGCCGTCTCGAAAACGATATCCACGCGCTCGAACAGTCCGGCGAGAAGATCGCCCCCGCCTCGATGATCCCCGCGGCCATCCCGCCCGAACAAAACGTCTGGAACCATCCTTACCTCGAGCCGCTCGCGCAGGCCGGCCAACCGGGACCCGAAGGTCAGGCTCAGCGGGAGGCGATGGAAGGCCGCTACGCCGCGCTCGCCTTGCCCCAGAAGCCGGCCCATGTCTTCCGTTACGCGGACGAAGAATCGGCGGGCCGGAGCGGCCGGGAGGTTCCTTACTTGAATCCGTTCCGGTCGTTCCACGAGATCGCGATTTCTACCCCAGCCGGCCTCGCCCTCCTCAAGGACCAGCGTCCGCCGACCTCGTGGGAGGCGTGCGGCGACCTGCTCGTCGACTATTACCAACCGGCGGAGACCCAACTTGCGAGTTTGGAGGAAGCCCTGGGTCGTCCCCGCGCTCAATATCCTTATGCTTGGGCGGAAGGCAGCAACATGCTGCTCCCGCACCTGTCGAAACTGAAATCGTTCAGCCAATCCACCACCTGGCGTTCCGTCGCCCAAAACTGCCAGGGGCAGCCCGAGCCCGCCTACCACGACCTGCAAACCGCCCTGCGCCTGATCCAGATCGACGATTCGGACATCCTTATCTCTCGGCTCGTCCAGTGGGCGCAAACGGTCATCACCCTCCACGCTGTCATGGTCGGCCAACAATACCACGCGTGGACCGCCGATCAGTGGGCGGCGATCCAGACGAACCTCGAGACCCTCGATCTTCCCGGGCAGGTCCCCGATTCGATCCGCGCGGAGCGCGTTTTTTTGGCTCAGGCCACCATCAGCCCGCTGCTCAACCAGGAGTTCTTCCAGATCCTGGACTCGGTGGATCAAATGGGCGAGACACCCAGCGAGGTCGAGATGGCCCGCCCCGAACCGCACCGAACCCGCCAGGTCCTGGCGAATGTGTTCCTGGGTGGGCTTGCCCGGGCGTCGGTGGCCAGCCAATGGCGCCGGACCCTCGAGGCCTACCAGGAGTTCATCCTGGCCAGCGAGGCGGCACTGGAAGCCTCGCTGACCACGCCCTGGAAGGATGTCCGCGTGGCGGAGCTGCCCAAACCGATCCGCGAATACGGCGTGTTCGCCGGCATGTTCCTGCCCGCCCTCGAAAACGCCTTCAACAAAGCGCTCAACGGCCAAACCCAGCTCCGGCTCGCCGTCGTCGCGTGCGCGCTCGAGCGCCATTTCCTGGCCCAGGGCCGTTATCCCGATTCCCTTGCCGAGTTGTCGCCCACGTTCCTCCCCAATCCGCCGCTCGATCCCATGACGCGGCAACCGTGGTTCTACGAGCGCACCGGCGACCGCTCGTTTCGGCTCTACTCGGCCGGTCCGAACGGGATTGATGAGAGCGGGTTTTACACTCGCGGCGGCTCCTTCGACAAGCCATCGCGCAAGGATGATCTCGCCTGGATCGTCACCGAAGAACTTCCGCCGCTGCCCGAGATCACCCTCGATCCTCCGCCGGTTCAACTCAAGGACGGCAGGCAGCTTCCGGAAGAGCTGATGCGCCGGTACGGACTGATCCCGCCCCAACCGCCTGCGGCGCCGGCGCCGACCAATTCAACCGAGCCGTGACGATGCCCCGGGCTACGGCCTCTCCCCGCGCGCCAAGCGGGCGTTGATTTCATCGAGCACCGGCGGCACATCCGTGATGGCATCGACGACGTAATGCGCGCTGGTCTGGCGCATCCGTTCCCGGGCGACGGCCAGTCTGGCTTCGAGCACGTCGGCCGGCAGCCGGGCGATCTCCGCCTCGTTCAATCCCAGCTCGTTGCCGGTCCTGGCCAAACCCACCGTCCACATGCCCGCGTTGAGGCCTTCCTCGATGTCGGGGAGCGTGTCACCCACTTTCACGATGGCTTCCATCGGAAAGATCCGGAGCTGCATGGCATTCTGCAGACACATCCACGGCTCCGGACGTCCCGCCGGCACATCGGTCGCGCACACCGTCGCGTCGGGCTCGTAACCGCGTCGCTTCGCCTCCTGCAAGAGCAGCTTCATCATGTCGCCCGTATACCCGGTCGTGGAACCGATCTTTAGCCCACGCCCGCGAAAGTCCTTGAGCGCCTCCAGCGTGCCGGGAATCAAATCGGCGTAGTCCGCCAGGCAGGCCAACTGCAGCGGGATGAACTCCTGGAACATCGCCTCGATATCCTCCTCGGTCGGCCGCCGGCCATGGACCGTTTCCCAGCGCTGGGCCACCGGTTCGAGCTGCGAAATCTTCCGGATATGAACCTTCTTGTGGGCGCCCATCGGGACCCGCGCCTCCTGGATCGAGATCGGCACCTGTTTGCGCCGGTAGACCTCGACGAACACCACCGCGGGGGCGTAACAACCGTAGTCCATGGTGGTCCCCGCCCAATCCAGAATGATGCCCTTCAGCGGGCCCCGGTAGCTGCGTTGAAATGCGAAATCCATAGTCCCTTTTGCTTTGCGTTGGTTGCGTTGTCCGCCGGCACCCAGCATGCCGACGCGCGATCATCGAGCGTCCGGGCGATATGTTCAAGTTCCCAGCCCGGATTTTTCCTGCCCCGCCTACCTTAACTCGTCGAGGAACACCAGTCGTTGCCGACCCGGAGGCCCGATCAACGCCACCGGCCGCCCCGGAAACAACGCCAGCAGCTCGTTGTCGGTCAAGTGGCGTACCGCCGACATCTCGGCCACGGGTATCGGGGATTCAGTGGCGGCCACGGTGGCGGTCGGTGCCGGATTGGCTTGAGCGACCTGATCGTGCTCGGTGGCGGGTGCGCGCCGGAACAGCATCCAGGAGATCAGGGCGGCGAAAGCCAACAGGCTGATGGCGGCCCCGGCGCTCCGCAATGCCACCCGACGACGACGACGACGGCGCACGGTCGCCAGGCCAGCCTCGAGTGCCGCGGCCCGGAGTTCCTCGAGCCGGGAATCGGCGAGGAGTTCGTCCAGCGGGTTCGGTTGCCGATCGGCGTTCACAGCGGGTCCTTTCGCAGTTTGAACAACAGACATTCCCGCAGCTGGCCGCGCACTCGGAACAGGCGCGATTCCATCGCCCGTTCCGTGAGTCCGGTGTCGCGGGCAAGCTCGCCAATGCTGCGGCGGGAGAAGTATTTTCCCTCGACCAGACGGCGATCAGTGGGATCCAGTTCGGCGAGGCACTCGAGCAGCAGCGCCTCGAGCTGCTGGTCATGGTCGTCGGCCGGCGAGCGTTCGACCGGCAGCCAGCGCTGCGCATAGTCCACCAGCAAGCGCCAGTACCGGCGGCGCTTGCGGCCGGCATCGCGCGCCGCACTGCGCGCGAGCACCCCCAGCCAGCACCAGAAGATCTCCGGGTCGTCGAACCGGCGGACGTGACGCGCCACGCGGCAGAGCGTGTCCTGCAGGGCTTCACGCGCCTCCGTTTCCTGGCCGCGACACAGCACGAGCAGCAGCCGGTAAAGCCGGTCGAAGTAGTCGCGGTGGAACTCCCGATAGGCCTCCTCCTCTCCCCGGGCCAGCCGGCGCGTGAGCGCGCCAATCGATGCATCCGTCGGCGCGACCGCGCTTCCGACCCGCGCAACGGACCGTCGGTCAAGCGGAGTCTCGCTCACCAGGTCAGTCCAGTGAACCGCGCCTTCATTGGGTTCCCATGGCATGTTTCGTGGCCACGGCCAGTTTATTTCACTTCACCTTGGGCGCGCCTGAATTGGCTTTCACCAGCCGCCTCTCGAGTTCCAGGCTCGCCTCGAGCGCCTAACGGTCACGGGGCCGGACTCGTCGGGTCTTCCGGCGAGCGCAAGTTCCGCAAGATATCCATGGTGACCTTGATGACGTCGGGTTGGCCGACGACGACGAGGACCCCGGAGCCCGAGTGATAGTTGAGCTTGGGCGCCTGTTTGGTGTTGCCGTGGATGGTCAGAAGCGTCTGCTCGACCAACTCCTGAAGCAACCGGATGACTCCATCGGCCGCCGCCGGATCGTTGAGCCGCAGCACCTCTCGCAGGTTCACCACTTGATAGCTGGGTGGCGGCGGCACGGCTTCTACGACCTCGACCACACGGTCGCCGTCGCGGTTTACGACCTGAAACTTCGGTTCCGGCGGCTGCCAATTGGGTCCGGGAACCACCGCAATCATCGTGGGGGTGCGCACTTCGAAGAGGACGCGGTCGTCGGTGGCGATACTGATGGCGGTGAGAACATCGCGCAGTTTCACCGAGCGCAACTTGAGGCGGATGGGCTCGTTGAGCCCATAATCCGCCAACCTCGGTGACTCCACGAAATTCAGTTCCTGGTAGGCGGGCACCTCGCGCAACCATTGCACGATGTCGCTCAGGACCAAACCGTCAAAATCGGCGTTCAGCCGGTGTTCCTCGACCGAGGGGTCCAAAGCGACAGGAACCCCCGGCACCGGCACGCCGGTGGCCGGATCGATCATGAAAAAGTTGTAACCCCCGGCCCCCTGTGCCTCTAGGCGCGGCCACGCGGAGGCTGCAAAGACTGCGCTGGCGAGCAGCACCGATTTCAGAGCGTTCATCGGAATTGGAAATGTTCGTCTCATACAACTCCATACACGCTCGCCAACCGCCAACCACGCAAAAAATCTCAGCTCTTGCCCATGGCGGCAGACGTCCCGATTTCATGTCGCATATGCGACATGAAATCGGGACGTCGGACCGCGGCATTTCAGTGGCGGATTATCGGCTCGTCCAGCGGAGGGTGGCGACGACCGGGAAATGGTCGCTCGGGTATTGGCCGTTGCGTTGGCAGGTCAGAATCTCGGTGTCAAGGCAGGTCACCGGTCCGCGCATGAGGATCCAATCGATGCGATCGTCGCCTGCGGTGGGGCCGTGGAACCCGTGAAAGGTCTTGACGATATCGCCGCGCCGGGCGGCGGCGGCTGGCCAGGTGTCCGTGAGCGCGCTGGGATTAACCAGGACGTCGTAGGCGGGATTGTTTCCAGCCGTGGCGTTGAAGTCGCCGACGAGCACTACCGGCAAGTCCGTTTTGAGGGCATTGACCCGGTCGAGCACGAGTTGGGCGGACTTGAACCGCGCCTCCTGGATTTGGTGGTCGAAGTGGGTATTCCAGAAGTAGAAGGTGACGTCGGTGCGGAGGTCGCGGAATTTGACCCAGGTGACCATGCGTCGATTGGAGTTTCCCCAGGTGGTCGAAGCCACGACATTCGGAGTGTCGGAGAGCCAGAAATGGTCGAACTCGAGCGGCTCGAACCGGTCGGGGCGATAGAAGATGGCCATGAACTCGCCGCGGCTGCCGCCGTCGCGGCCGGTGCCGATCCACTCGAACTCGGGCAGTTCCCGCGCGAGGTCTTTGAGTTGGTGGTACAGTCCTTCCTGGGTACCGATCAGGTCGGGGGCGCTTTCGCGGATGCAATCGCGCATGACCGGCAGACGATCGGGCCAGGCGTTTGCCCCGCTCATGCTGGCGTACCGCAGGTTGAAGGTCATCACCGAGAGCGTTGGCTGGTCCGCGGCGCGAGAGGTCACCGGGGCGAGCAAGCCCGCCAGGATCGACAGGGTGAAGGTGAGGCGGAGCGCGCCAGGCGCGCGGCGCCGTCCGGCGGAGAAGATGCCATTCATGGGGTTCATCATAGTTTTCGTGGCAGGCTCGAGCAACGGGTTCTTCCGGCAATGTCACGGACCCGCGGGAGCGGGTCCCTACCGCGGAGGGACGCGCTCAGGTCTTCGCTGGGCTTCGGTTCCGGATGCACCGGCCTGCCAACTATCCGGGCTAGCGCCAGCGGTATCGGGTGCGGGCGGCGCGGATGGCCAGGGCGCGCGCGGTGATTTCGGCCTGTTGGAGTGGGACATTACGGAGCTGCGGGCCGCTGGCGGTTTGGGTTTGGCCGGCGGTGTCCACGAACAGCGTGGCGACACCGAATCGGCGGTCGAACGGGGTTTGACTTATGACGATGGTTTGGGCGTTACGGACGGGGACGACGTGGGTATTGCGGCTGAGCCAGCCCCGGCGGGTCCAGAAGAACCGGTCGGAGAGGGCATAGCCGAGGTGTTTGAAGTTGAGGAGGTTGATGAGATAAATCACGGGCAGGAGCAGCAGTGGCCAGAGCGCCCAGAAATGGCGTTGCACGCCCCAGTTGATCGCGGTCAGCAGGACCAGCACGACCGCGCCTTTGAGCGTTCCGCGACGGATGGCGCACCGTGAGACGTCGTTCCAGGGCGTCGCCGCCGAGTCGAGGTCGGGGAAGAGGACCGGGAGGAGCGTTTCGACCTGGTTGCGTGGGAGCACCGGCAGCAAGACATCGCGTCCCTCGCGGCCCTGTTCCTGGCCCGGGGCGCTGCCGGCGGTATCGACCCGGAGGGTAGCGAGCCGGAGGAGTCGTCGGAGCCAGGTTTCCTGGATTTGGAGCAACTGGATGCGGCGGCGCGGGAGGCTGCTGGAGCGGCGGGTGAGCAGGCCATAGCTGCGGTGCAGATCTTCGCCGCGGCGGGTGAGCGTGAAGCCGTGAAAGAGGACGAGCGAACCGACGACGGAGACCGCCAGGCCGACGGCGATGAATCCGAAGGCGATGGCGCCGATCGCCAGCCAGTTGGCTTGATCGCCCTGGTTCACCCATTCCGCGAGGCGGCTGGCGAACGTTTCGACGAAACGTTGGTAGGTTGCCTGCGGCAGAAAATCGTCCAGGAACTGCCAGCCGGCGAGGACGATGACGAGCGCTGAAGCCGCCTGGTTCGACGTAAGCCCGGCAAGAACCAGATCGCGGGTCCCCAGCTTCCGAATCACCTCCGCCTCAGGGACCGCCGTGGCCGCGCCTCCGACGCCACGCCGGGTCAGCTCGGCTACTTGCTCGAAAACCGCCTGGCGCAACCGTTCGGCTTCGGGTCGTGACAGAACGGAAAGGGAGGCTTCGGCCCCCTGGCCACCGGCGGTTTCGACATGGAGATCGACCACGCCAAAGAGCCGATGGACCAAGCCCTGTTCGAGGCGCAGGTCCTGGACGCGGGTAAGGGGGATGCGGCGTTCGCGGCGTTCAAGCAGTCCCTGGCGAGTCGTCAATTCGCCGCCCTCGACCCGGTAGGTGAAGGTGAAGTAACGAACGAACGCCTGGAGAAGGTTCAAGCCGAGGAAGAAGATCAGCATGACGCCGAGGCTGGCCTGGCTGCCGGTGGCGAGGACGATCACCGCGGGGATGAGCAGGTTGCGAATGGCGTTAAAGGCCACCACGACCAGCGTCAAGGGATGGAGATGACCGGCCAGCACGGGCAACAAGGGTGGCCGCTGGGCGGGTTGGGCGGCCAGGATCGGTGGCAAGGGCCGGTCGGACAAGGAGTCCGGGGTTGAAGACGGTTCCTGCATGGCTTCAAACGGCATCATCGCCACCCGTGGTCACCAGGAGATCGCGCAATCGCTCCGCGTCGGCAGTCGCCAGGCCCGGGATGCCGAGGCTGGCTTCGCGAGTCCCGGCGGTATGCAGCGTGAGCGAGGCAAGGCCATGGGCGCGTTCGATCGGCCCGCGATGCAGGTCGACATGTTGGAGCCGAGAGAGCGGCAGGAAGCGGATTACGCGAAACCAAACGCCGCTGCGGATTTCGAGTACTTGTTCGCTGACGCGGTAACCCCAGGCGCGGTAGGCGCGGGGTGGATACCAGAAGGTCCAGAAGCCGCCCAGGAGCAGCAGCAGTGTCCATGGCACAAAGGCAAGGCTGGCGCGGTCGAAGACCATTGCGGCGCCGAATAGCAATCCCACCAGGACAGGCAGGGCGGCAATACCGAAGCCGAGCAACCCGCTGATCCGCCAGAGTTGAATGACGCGTCGATCGAGCGAGACGAAGTCTGAGGTCCCTCGCTCCGGAGTAGGTGCCGGAGGGACCGCGTCGACCGCCGTCGCAGTAGTGGGTCCGGGTTGGTCAACTCTTTCAGCGCGGTCCGTATGAGTGTCATGCTCCACAGGGGGCTGAACCTAGCGCATTCGTGCCGTGACAGGAAAGTCTGGAGTTCCTGAAGCCAGAGATTGTGAGGGATCCGGACTGTGAAAACTCCGTGTCTGACTCTATGATCCGGGAGTGCGGACCGTTTATCTGGACTACAACGCGACCACGCCTCTGGATCCGGAGGTGCGCGAAGCCATGCTTCCCTTTCTGCGGGAAGACTTTGGCAATCCTTCGAGCATCCACCATGTGGGCCGGCGCGCCCGGGCGGCTCTGGACGATGCCCGCGATCGCATGGGTACCCTGTTGTCGTGCCGGGCGAGCGAAGTGGTTTTCACCAGCGGTGGTACCGAGAGCAACAACCTGGCGATTCTGGGTGTCGCGCGGAGGTTGAAAGACCGTGGGCGGCATTTGATCACCTCGGCAACGGAACATCATGCCGTGCTGCACGGCCTCGAGTATCTGGAGCGCCATGAAGGGTTCGAATTGACCCGACTGGCTCCTGATCGTGAGGGCCTGATCGATCCGGACTCGGTCCGCCGCGCCATCCGGCCGGATACGATCCTCGTCTCCCTCATGTCGGCGAATAATGAAACCGGCACCATCCAGCCCGTGCCTGAGGTCGGTCTGATCTGTCGGGAGCGCGGGGTCTGTTTTCACACGGATGCCGCGCAGTGGTTTGGGAAAGAGCCGGTGTTGGGGGTGGACCAATTTCAAGCGGACCTGGTGTCGCTATGCGCGCACAAGTTCCATGGGCCAAAGGGGGCCGGGGCGCTGTATATCCGATCTCCTTTGCAGCCTCATTCGTTGTTGCACGGCGGAGGACACGAACAGGAACGAAGAGCGGGGACCGAAAACCTTGCGGGGATCATCGGGTTAGTTACGGCGGCGGAGCGCTTTGTTCGGAAGCCGGTGTTTCCGAGCGATCGTTTGCTTGACCTGAGGGGGCGTCTCCGGAGCGATCTGCTGTCGGTGGATGGTGTTGAATTGCAAGGATCTAGTGTCCGTTGTCTGGCGAACACCGTTGCCGTGACAGTGGAGGGCTGCGACAGCATCGGGTTGCTGGCGGCGCTTGATTTGGAGGGGATCTGCGCGTCGAGCGGGGCGGCTTGTTCGAGCGGGGCCTTGACTCCCTCGCATGTGGTCCTCGCGATGGGCCTGCCTGAGTCATTAGCGAACAGTTTTCTGCGGTTTTCGATGGGGCGCGAGACGTCGCTGGCGGAGATTGAGGTTGTGGCGGGGTTGTTTCCGTCGCTGGTGGCCAGGTTACGCGAACGGCACTAAGAGCGGTTGCGGCGCGAAGCATGAGGACGAGATCGGTGGGAACAAGGTGCGAATAAGTGCCGAACAACGCCGTTACGGTCAGGTTACACCCGTGAGTTCCGGGCTATGAAGCGGGTTATTGACAGGCTGGAATCGCTGTAAGTTGTTCTGGTCTCCTTGACAGCGCGGCACAGGTCCATTATTCACAGCGCTTAATAAGACGCTTTTCCTTTATCTTAGAAAGAGCATATTAAGAGTCAGATGAAATTCACGATTGCCAAAGAGCAACTCCTTAACGGTCTGCAGGCAGTGCAGAACGTGGTAGGGTCGCGCACCACGCTCCCGATTCTGTCGAACGTGTTGCTGCGGGGCGAGGGAGACCGTTTGGTGCTCACAGCCACGGACCTGGACGTGACGGTGAGCAGCTCCGTGCAGGCGAGCATTGAGCGGCCCGGGGCGACCACCGTTCCCGTGAAGAAGCTCTTCGGCATCGCGCGTGAATTAGGCGCGCTCGAGTTGGATGTGGAGGTGGATGACAAGCATGGCTGTCGCATCAAGGCCGGCGGGTCTTATTACCGCATCAACGGGCTGGCCGCGGAAGAGTTCCCGCCGCTGCCGCAGTTTGCCGACAATCGCAAGCTGGTTCTGCCGCAGGAGAAGCTGAAAGGGATGCTCAAGCGCACGTCGTTTGCCGTCTCAACCGATGAGACCCGGTATGTGCTCAACGGGATCTTTGTCAGTCTGAAGGAGCATCGGGTTACGATGGTGGCCACGGACGGAAGACGGCTGGCGCTCACGGACGAAGAGGTGGAGGCCAGTCCCGAAGGCCAGTTGGAATTCATCATCCCCACCAAGGCCATCAACGAACTGAACCGTTTGCTCCAGAGCAAAGGGGATGTGGAGATCAAGGTCACCGAGAACCAGGCGGCATTTCACTTGAGCGGCGAGCAGGGCGGCTCGACCCTGATCATCACCAAGCTGGTCGAGGGCAATTACCCGAATTACAAGCAGGTCATCCCGGCGGAAACCAGCGAGCGGATAGCCCTGGCGCGCGAGGAATTCCTGCAGGCGTTGCGGCGCGCGGAGATCATGACCAGCGAGAAATCGAACTCCGTGAAGCTGGCCTTCAGCCGCAACAGTCTGGCGATCACGGCCAACACGCCCGAAGTGGGGGAGGCGTGCGAGAACCTGGCGATCAACTACAAGGGTGACGACCGTGCGATCGCGTTCAATCCGGCATTTCTGATCGACCCGCTCAAGGCGCTGGACGACGATGAGATTTTCTTCGAGATCGCGGATGAGTTGAGCCCGGGGGTGATCAAGATCAACGGCCCCTTCCTCTATGTGATCATGCCGATGCGCATGAGCTAGCCCGGATAGTTCATGCTCGAACTTGTCGCCGCCGCCGCCTGGTAAAAGGCATGAACAATTCGGGCTATGGGTTTTAGCATTTCGCAGTTGGGGCCGACCAGGCGTCTGGCGATCGTCGCCGCGGTGGTGTTGGCCCTGGATCAAGCGACCAAGCTGCTGGTGTTGCGGTATCTCGGCTACGCGCAGGAGAAGGTGATTCTCGAGGGGTTCTTCAACCTGGTGCACTGGGGCAACCCGGGCGCCGCGTGGAGTCTGTTCAACCGCTATGCCAGTAGCAATATGTACCTCGCCATGTTCGCGGTGGTCGCATTGCTCGTGCTGTTCGCCACGCGCCATCACTTTGACGTTCATACCCGGACCGGGCAGATGGCCCTGGGCCTGATCTTTGGCGGGATCGCCGGCAATCTCCTCGATCGGTTTCTCCGCGGGCACGTGATTGATTTCCTTTACTTCTACGTCAGCCGGCGTGGCGGTGGCGAAATCGGATTTCCGGCGTTCAACGTCGCCGACAGCGCCATTTGCATCGGCGTGGGACTACTTTTCCTGCTGTCATGGCAAAAGGAGCCGGAACCGGAGGCCGCCGAGCGCGAGGGTCAGCGATCCGGGCGATCGCAGCCGGCGGCGGAGCCCCGCGGCGAGTAAGTGGAGGGGAAACCCGGATGCATCCGGATTCAGGAGTTCGCGGAATGGAATTGGGCGAGGTATGAAAGACCCGCTGGATCGGTCCCCGCGACCTGGTCAGATCATTGCCCTGGTTGGGCCGAGCGGCTGTGGCAAGTCAGGGGTGGCGCTCGAACTGGCGCTGTTGGTAAACGGGGAAATCGTCACGGTGGATTCCATGCAGGTGTATCGCGGCATGGACATTGGCACCGCCAAACCGGGCCGCGCCGAGCAGGCCCGCATCCGGCATCACCTGATCGACCTGCTGGAACTCGACCGGGCGTTCGATGCCGCGGCTTTCTCCGAGGCAGCGGTGCCGTTGATCGACGCGCTGAGGGCGGGCGGGAAGACGCCGATATTATGTGGAGGAACCGGCTTCTATTTCGCCGCGTTGCTGGGTGGCCTGGCCCCCGCACCAGCCGGTGATCCCGGGCTGCGCAGGGAGTTGGAGAAGGCGCCGCTGAACCTGCTGTTGGAAGAACTACAGCGCCTCGATCCGGGCGCCTATGCGACCATCGACCGGCGCAATCGGCGTCGCGTGGTGCGCGCCGTCGAGGTGGTGCGGCTCACCGGAAAGCCGTTCTCGCAACAGCGTCCAGGAGTTTCGCCGGCCGTTTTGGGGTCCGCGTGGCGGGACGCGTCGTGCTGGCAGGTGTTTGGTCTGCTGCGCGAGGCCGAGGATTTGAAAACGCGCATTGAAAATCGAGTGGAAGAGATGTTCGAGCAGGGCCTGGTGGCGGAGACGCGGAGGCTGCTGGCGGCGGGTCTGGCGCGGAATCGCACGGCCATGCAGGCCATCGGGTATCGGCAGGTGGTCGAGTACTTGCGCGGGGATCGATCTTTGGCGGAGACGAAAGAACGGATCAAGAGCAAGACCCGGCAGCTGGCGAGAAAGCAGATGACCTGGTTTCGACGGCAAATGCGGGTGACCTGGCTGGACGTGGGCGCGGATGAGAGCGACCGCCAGATCGCCGCGCGGATCGAGCGGCTTTTCTTTCGGACGGCCCATGGTATCTTCTGACGGTCCCCGGCCTGTCAGGCGCACGACGAGAACGACCGGGAGCAAAACGATTGAAGGCACTGATCTCGACACATAACCGGAATCCGGAGCGCATCTTCCTGGTGGGAGCGGAGCTGCGGTCGCGCACGAACCTGGAAGTGCGCGATTCCATGGAGGAACTGGCCCAACTGGCGGAGACCGCGGGCGGGGAGGTGATAGGGGACGGCGTGCAAAAGCTCGCGGTGCCCGTGGCGGGCACCTACATCGGCAGCGGCAAAGCCGATGAGTTCGCCGAGTATTGCCGGCAGCAGGAGGTCGACACGGTCATTTTCGACGACGACCTTTCGCCTGCGCAAAGCCGCAATCTCGAGACGCTCTTCGAGTGCAAGGTGCTGGATCGAACGTCGTTGATCCTCGACATCTTTGCCCAACGGGCAAGAACCCGCGAGGGCAAGCTGCAGGTGGAACTGGCGCAACTGCAGCATCTGCTGCCGCGGCTCACGCGGTTTTGGAGCCATCTGTCGCGCCAAAAAGGCGGCATCGGCATGCGCGGCGACGGCGAGACCCAGCTGGAAACCGACCGCCGCCGGGTCCAGGACCGGATCACCCGGATCCTCGAGGAACTCGAAGTCGTGCAGCGGCAGCGCGGCACCCAGCGCAAGGGGCGGCGCCGGCATCTCTGGCCGGTTGCCTCGATCGTCGGTTACACCAACGCCGGCAAATCGACCCTGCTGAACGCCGTCACCGGCGCGGGGGTGCTGGCCGAAGATCGACTGTTTGCGACGCTTGATCCCACGACGCGCAGGCTCCGGCTGCCGAGCAACCAGAATGTGTTGTTGTCGGACACGGTCGGGTTCATCCGGAAACTGCCGCATCAACTGGTCGAGGCGTTCAAGGCCACGCTCGAAGAGGTCGTCACCGCCGACCTCTTGATCCACGTGGTGGATCTGAGCCATCCCCAGATGGATGAGCAGATGAAGGCGGTTCAATTGGTCCTGGCGGAGATCGGCGCGGCCGAGAAACCCACCCTGACGGTGTTCAACAAGCTCGACCGCGTAACCCAGAACGGACTGGTCCAGCGCCGGCTGTCCGCCCAGCCCCACAGCGTCGCCGTCTCCGCCCTGCGGCACGAAGGGCTCACCACCTTTTTCGAGGCGTTGGGCGCGTTGCTGCGGCCGGTGCGCGACTTTGTGGAGTTGCTCGTGCCCCATCGCGAGGCGGCGGCGATCGCCCGGCTGCATGCCGTGGCCCAGATCGTGGAGCGCAATTACAACGGCGAAAAGGCTCGGTTCAAAGCCCGCATCCCACCTCATCTGCGGGCGGAATTCGCCCCGTTCATCATCGAAGACCCGCAGCCGGCCTGCTCCGCTTGACGCCATGAAACCAACCCCGAGGCCTCATGGCTGAGCGAGCAGTCGGCCTCCGCATCGTCGCCCGGTCGGCGCCGGTCCTTTTGGGCGCCGCGTTGACGGCGTTGAGCGGGGCGCCGGGTGCGGCGGAGCGGGCATCCTGGGAAGCCGTCGGTTTGTCCGGTGGCGGCGGTATGTTCACGCCGGCCATATCTCCGGCGAACCCGGCGCTGATGATGATCAACTGCGACATGAGCGCCGCCTACCTGTCCGAAGACGGCGGCCGCCATTGGCGCATGGTGCATCACGCGCAACTCCGCAGCGACACGCGCTGCCGGCCGGCCTTTCATCCCACCCAGCCGGACGTGCTGTATGCCTCTTCCGGCGGGCGGCTCCGCCTCAGTCAGGACCGGGGCCATACCTTCACGGCGCTCGGCGATTTGCGGGACGCGCTGATCGGCGAGATCGCCATCAGCGCGGACGATCCCGACTTCATGCTCGTCGGCACCAGCCGCGGCCGCTGCGCCCGGTCGCAAGACGCGGGTCGGACCTGGCGGGATTGCGATGGGCCGGTGGGCCGGCTCATTGCCTTCCACATCGATCGCACCCGGCAAGGGCGGACTTGTTTCGCGGCGACCGACCGCGGCGTCTGGCGTTCCGACGATGCCGGGGAGAGCTGGGTTGAGCGGACGCGGGGTTTGCCATGGAGGGAGATCCAGGCGTTTGCCGGCGGGTCCGATCCGGCCACCGGCGTGGTGGCGCTTTACTGCGCAATCCGGAGCAAGGAGGTGAACGGCGCTTTTCAGGGTGGCCTCTACCGTTCGCGCGATCGCGGCGAGACCTGGCAACCGGCGATGGGGTCAGGTCTGAACACCGACACCACCCCGGCCGACCAATGGGCTTACGGCGCCATTTCCCAATACCGCCAGCTCCTGACCACCGACGCGCAACCGCTCACGGTCTACGCGTTGAACACCAGTACCGGGTTTCATCCGCCCCACAGCGACACGGTTTATCGCAGCGACGACGCCGGCGAGTCCTGGCGTGCCACCTACTTCCAGGATCCGCGCTTCCCGCGGTTCAACGTCGCGCACGACTACGTCACCGCCGCCACCGGCAAGTGTTTCAAGGGCGGGGAAACGCCGTTCGGCGTCGCGATCTGCAACTCGGATCCGAACCGGGTGCTGCTGGTGCGCAACGAGCCGCACGTCACGCACGACGGCGGCGGCACCTGGTTTGTCGGCAGCACCTACCCCGCCTCGAGTTTGCCGCCCGGTCCCGACACGGCCTGGGTCTGCAACGGCCTCGTGGTCACGACCACCTGGCACTACTACATCGATCCGCACGACGCAAACCGCCACTACATCGCCTACACCGATATCGGCTTCTCCCGGTCCCTCGACTGCGGGCAGACCTGGCGCTGGTGGAACCAGCACACCTGGGCGCCCTGGCGTAACACCTGTTACGAACTGGCCTTCGATCCCGAAACACCCGGAATCATCTGGGGCGCCTTCTCCGATATCCATGACATTCCGAACGACAACATCATCTCCGAACGCCACGGCCACCGCGGCCCCGGCGGCGTCGCCGTCTCGCGCGATTTCGGCGCCTCATGGCAGGCCGAAGCGCGGGGCCTTCCGGCAAAACCGGTGACCTCCATCGTCCTCGATCCCTCGAGCGGCAAAGGCGCGCGGACGCTTTACGCGGGGGTCTTCGATGCCGGCGTCTTCAAGTCCACGGACGACGGCCGGAACTGGACGCTGAAGCGGCGCGGGCTCGGACACCCCGACAACCTGCGGGTTCATCGCGTGATCCTGCACGCGGATGGAACGCTCTTCGCCGGCATCTGCGCCAGGCGACCGGCCGCCGGCGCGCCCTTGCTGAGCCAGGGCGTCGGCCTCTACCGTTCCCGCGATGGGGCCGAATCCTGGGAACCGATCAACGCCTCGCAACCGCTGCGCTATATCAAGGATTTCTCCGTCCACCCGCGTGACAGCGCGCGCATCCTTCTGGGTGCATGCGACGCCGGTGGGGGCGACCTGTCGGGCGGCCTTTATTTGACCGAAGACAGTGGAGCATCGTGGCGCCGCATCGGGCGGCAGGGCCCGCAGACCTTCGGCGGCTACTTCCATCCGCGGCGTGAAGGCTGGATCTACATGACCCTTACCGAAGGTGCGCCCGGCGCGGGGCTCTGGCTCTCACGTGACCATGGCCGCACCTGGGAGGCCTTTGACGGATTGCCCTTCGCGAACATCCAGCGGGTCGAGTTCGATCCGCGCGACGACGCGCGTCTTCGCGTCACCACTTTTGGCGGCAGCGTCTGGCGCGGACCGGTCGTTCCGGGCGAGCGATGACCGGAGAAGTCGGTGGGCGCGGCGGCGGTCAGCCGTGCGCGGCGGCGGCTTCCGGTTCAATCAACACGTCGCGCACCACGTCGGGCTTTACCGGGTCGTGCGGCCAGCTGTTGAACGACACAATCACCCCGGTCTCCGTCCCGGTGTTCAGGATGGCGTGCGAGACCCGCGGCGGAAGGGTGAAACGCCAGACCTCACGCGCGGCGACCGGATAATCCCGGATCCCCCGCGGATCCTTGATCCGGACGAGGGCGGGTCCCATGACGCTCATGATCTCGGTGCCGTGCTCGTGGTAATGATTGCCGCGCACGCCGCCGGGCCGGGTGTAGACCACGTGCGCGTTCTTTTGCGCGGGCATTTCGGTGGCGGTGATCGGTTCATAGACGATGCCGCGGGCGTCTGCCGCCAGCCGCAAGGGATGAATTTCGAGGTCCATGCGACTTGAATCATGCGGCGGACCGCGGCGTTGTGCCATCCCATTCTATGCGACTTCTTGCGCTTCGCGGTTCGATCCGAGGCGCGGGTGAACGGCAGCCATTTTCGCCTTGATCGCACCTGGTGGCTTGTGCAGTCTCCCGCCATACCCAAACGCGACAATCCCTGGCCTTCTCATGGAGAACCGTGGCCGCTGGCGAAGGGAGAAGCGCCGTAGTGCGATGGTGACCATGCTATGAACTGCAAGAACCACCCCGCCGTGCTGGCGACGGACCGTTGCGCCGGTTGTGCCGAATCCTTCTGTGGCGATTGCCTGGTATCGATCCAGGGCCGGAGATACTGTGGTTCCTGCAAAGTGATGGCCTTGAACGGGCAACCGGTGGTGGCGCGGGAGGCCACGATTCCCTGCAAGGAAGCCAATGAAGCCCTGACTTACGCCATCATTGGGATCTTCTGCTTTGGCATCATTCTGGAACCGATCGCCTTGGTGAAAGCGTCCAAGGCGAAAAAGATGATCGCCATGAATCCGCAACTGGCCGGCTCGGGCAAAGCCACGGCGGCGGTGATCATTGCGACTGTGGCGCTGCTGCTTTGGATCATTGGCATCCTCGTGCGAGTCACCCAGGCGGCTTAACCACGGAGCCACACGATGGAATTGTTCTGTCCCGAGTGCCGGGGGCGACTGAAACTGCTGGACAACCAGACGGCGCATTGCTCCATCCACGGCGGTCACTTCCAGGTGCTCTACGCGCGCGGAGCGACCCAGGATCCGCCGGTGCTCGAGACGCCAGTGGCGATGCCCGCCGGGGCGCATTGTGTGCAGCATCCGCGTCTGGCGGCGACCGCCCAGTGCGTGCTGTGCGGGGCTTTCATGTGTGCCACCTGCGATTTCGCGACCTCCGACGGGCAGCATGTCTGTCCCGCCTGCGTCATCTCCTCGCGCGAGGAGATGAGCCCGCGCCGTCGCCGGGCGCTGGGCTGGTCCTACGCTTGCGCGGGCGGGGCCACGCTGCTGATGGCCGTTATCTTGAGTGGGGTAATGGCGAGTCTGGTGGAGACCGAGGAGGGCCAGATGCTGGTGGGAGTCCTGTTTCTGCTGGTGGTTGGCGGTCCTTCGATTGCGGGTCTCTCGCTGGCGGCGGCGGCCCGGTCCCGCCAGGCGAGGAATCCGCTGGCGCTATGGATTGCGTTGGCCTGGAATGCGGCTTTGCTGGGGGTTTTTCTGTTATTGTGTTTGATCGGGAGCATGAGCTAGCCATGGCCTTGAAGATCAAAGCCAGCAGCCTGCTGGCAAATCACTACCTGATCGTGCGGCCTGACACCGTGATCTTCCGCGAGACCGCGTTCTTCGGGGGAACCCGGAGCTTCCTCTTCAACCAGATCGAAGCGGTGTTGCTCTCGCCGGACCACAAGCTCTCATTCCAGGTCGGGAAAGAGGTTTTCACCATTCCTACGAAGCCGAACAAGGCGAAGCATCAGACGGCGATTGCCGCCCTGGTGCGGGAAGTCAAACGGGCAAATGCCGCCTGGGAAATGGCCCCCCCGTCGGCCGTGGCCCCGAATCCCCCGGAGGGATGACCCTCCCCGAACTGGATTGCACCCATGGGTATGCTGCGGCTCAGAGTATCCGATATCTCCGGCAGCCGGGTGAGCGAGGTCGAAGCACCCGACGACGTGCCCCTCAACCGCATCCTGGTCGTGCTGATCGAACGGATGAACCTCCCGTTGAACAGCCCCGACGGCCAGTTGATGAGCTATAAGCTGCATCACCGGCGCACCGGCCGGCAGTTGCTCGATAACCAGACCCTCGCGGCCTCCGGCGTTTACGACGGCGATGAATTGCGGCTGCAGCCGGAAATCACCGCCGGCCGGCCCGCGCCACCTCGGTGCCCTGGGAGCCCATGAAGCCTCCGGTTCCTGAAGCTCCCATACGGTTGCACGAAGGCCGGTTTGCCCGGCTCGAAGCGATCGAATGGTGGGATCAGGACTTGATCTCGAGAACGCGCGTGCTGCTGGTCGGGGCCGGCGCGTTGGGGAATGAAATATTGAAGAACCTGGCGCTGCTGGGGGTCGGCCAGGTCGCAGTCGTGGATCTGGATCGCGTCGAACGTAGCAATCTGAGCCGTTCCGTGCTGTATCGCGAGGCCGATGAGGGCCAGCCCAAAGCCGAATGCGCCGCCCGCGCGGCCCGCCAGCTTTACCCGGGGATGCGGGTGATCGCGAAGGTGGGCAATGTGCTGGCCGAGGTGGGTTTGGGCTACTTCCGTTGGGCGGACGTGGTATTGGGCGCCCTGGACAACCGGGAAGCCCGCGTCTTCGTCAACAGCGTCTGCGCGCGGGTGGGTCGTCCCTGGTTCGACGGCGGCATTGAGGTGCTGCAGGGCGTGGTGCGGGGGTTCGCGCCGCCGGCCACCGCCTGTTACGAATGCACCATGAGCGCCGTGGATTGGGAGCTGCTCAACCAGCGTCGTTCCTGTTCCCTGCTGGCCCGGCGGGCCTCGGGGCAACGCGGTGTGCCCACTACTCCCACGACCGCTTCGGTGATCGGCGCGTTGCAGGTCCAGGAGTTGGTCAAACACCGTCATGGGCTGAAGTCGCTGCTCGGCCAGGGTTACGTGTTCGAAGGCCTCGAACACGCCTCGACGCGAGTGGATTACCCCATCGCCCCCGATTGCGTGTGGCACGAGCCGCCCGCGCCGATTGTGGCGCTGCCCGCCCGCGCCTCCGGCACACCGTTGCGGGTCCTGCGCGAAGAGGCTCTTCGCCACCTGGGCCAGGTGGAGGCCTTCGATTTCTCACGCGAGGTGGTGGAACGCCTTGAGTGCACCCGTTGCGGCCGATCGGCCCCGGTGTGGCGCCCGGCCGAAGCCATCCAGCCCGACCAATTGATCTGCCCCGGTTGCCAATCCGAGTGCGCCCCGGTTTTCCGGAGTTCGATCGCCGGGGAGAGCGCGTTGCTCGAACGGACCGCGGCGGAGCTTGGACTGCCTGCCTGGGATATTCTCTGGGCTCGTCAAGGTTCAGCTCGGATCGGCCTCGAGCTGGCCGGCGACAATCCGTTTGACGAGGGAACCCAGACGGCACCCGCGCCAGGCCAATTGGTATGAGCAAATTCAAGCAGCGAAATCGGCAGTCCGACGACGCCTCACACCTGTTGCGGCCGGCTGACACCGGTGCGGCGGCAGCGCGGGAATCGATCGAAGTCAGGGAGCTGAATCCGGCGCCCAAGGCGGTCTGGCGCCCTTTTCCCGGCCCGCGAGGCGCCGTGGCCGGCTTGCGGGTGGCGTTCGAGCGGACGGCCTATGCCGAACTGACCGCGCATGCCCGCGAATCCCTGGACGCGGAAGTGTGCGGGGTGCTGGCTGGCCGGCTTTGCGAAGATGACGAGGGTCATTTCCTGCACGTCGAGGCGGCGATACGCGGCACGGCGACCGCTCAGGGCAGCACGCACGTCACCTTTACCCAGGCCACGTGGAACGTCATCCACGCCGTCCTCGAGCGGGATTACCCCAAACTGCGGATGGTCGGGTGGTACCACACGCATCCGGGATTTGGGGTCGAGTTCTCGGAGATGGATCGGTTCATTCAGAAGCATTTCTTTCCGGATCCCGCCCAGATCGCCCTGGTGACCGATCCGGTCAACGGAGCTGTCGCGTTGTGCCGCAACTCTCCCCAAGGGATCGAGTATCTGGAACGTTTCTGGGTCGACGGCCGCGAACAGCCATGCCAGTCGCCGCCAAAGTCACAGGGTGGAACCTCACACCGCGACGGCGGTGCCGAGGCCTCGGACCCAACGCGGGTTGCCCTCCAGGCGCTCGATGCCCGGATCAGCCAGCTGATCCAGGCGGTGGACGAACAGCGGGCTTCCTTCCACCGGTTTCTGTTCGTAATCGGCATGGTCGCCTGCCTGGGGATCATCGCCGCCGCCGGTTACACGATCTATCGCCAGGTCACCGCGCGCCTGGAACCACCGCGCCTCAACGCGTTTGTTCCCGTCCCGGTGCGAGTGGGCGACCGCACGGTGATGTTGGGCGTCGGCGTCGTGGAATGGGATGTCCCCGACGAGCTCAACGCCCTGCTGCTGCAACTGGAGCAGCTCAAGGCCGAAGCCGCCGCCAACGCCGAGCGCCAGGCGGACCCTGCGAATGCCGCCCCCGACCGCGCCAGGACCGAGCCCGGCCACGCCGTCACCAATTCCCCACCTCCATTGAAGCGAGATGTCCCCTGACGACCCCATCATTCGGATTACCGCGGAAGAGGCGAACAGCCCGCACGTGGACGATCTGCTCAAGCGGCAGATGAGTCTGCGCGGCGAGCCCGGCGTCACGCGCGATCGCGGTCGCAAGTGGTATTACCAGAACTGGCTCGTCTTGATGTGCGCCGGCAGTCTGGGAGCCATCGTGGCCTGGGCGATACTCGAGCCTTACCTGGAGGATTTGATCTATTTTCAAGGCGCCGTTACGGCGGTCGATCCGGAGGACAAGCTCCCGCGGCGTCTGGCGGAGGCCAACCGAATTCTCGAACTGCGAACGCAGACCCGGGGTTCCCTCGTGATCCGGGACGAGCAGATTCATCTGGTGGCCGGCGCCCGCGAACTGTTCCCGGACGGCACACTGGAACGGTTGGATCCGGAGAGCCTGGAACCTGGGGAAACCGTCGGGGTCTACGTCGAACACCACCCCGGCTGGGAACAGGATGTGACGCTGGGTTATTACGTCGTGCGATCCCCGCCTCCGGAACCGCCGGGGCGGGCGGACTTGACGCTGGCGCGGCTATCGAGTCGTTCCGAAGCGGCGTCGCTCCTGTACTTTGCCGTGGTGGCCGGCATGGTGGGATTGTTCATCGGCGCCGGGGATGGCCTGGTGTGTCGATTGCCCCGGCGGGCTGTGGTATGTGGCCTGGTGGGACTGGTTGTCGGGTTGGTGGGCGGTTTGGTCTCGAGCATGGTGGCGGGGGTGATTTACACGCCGTTGAACGAGCTGGCGATGCGGCAGTCGGACGAGATCTTCGGATCGCTCAGCACGTTCGGATTCCTGATCCAAATGATCGGACGCTCGCTGGCCTGGTGCGTCGCCGGCATGGCCATGGGCCTCGGCCAGGGGATCGCGCTCCGCTCCCGGCGGCTGCTGGTTTACGGTCTGCTGGGCGGCGTCCTGGGCGGCCTGCTGGGTGGTTTGTTGTTCGATCCGATCGACCTGATCCTGCTGGGGAACGACAAGCCGAGCGCCCACTGGAGCCGCCTGGTCGGCCTGGCGGTGATTGGCGCCAGCGTCGGTGCCTTGATCGGCGTGGTCGAATTGCTCGCCCGCGACGCCTGGCTGCGCATGACTCAAGGGCCGCTCACCGGCAAGGAGTTCCTGCTCTTCAAGGACGTGATGAGTGTGGGCGCTTCGCCCCGCTGCGACCTTTATTTGTTCAACGACCCGCAGGTGGCCGAGCAACACGCGGTGATTCGCGCCATCGGAGAGGAGTGCGAAATCGAAGCGCGACCGCAGGCGGGCCCGCTGCTGTTGAACAACCGCCCCGTGCGGCGCGCCCGTTTGCGGCACGGTGACAATGTGACGCTTGGCAACACCAGCTTCGTGTTTCAACAGCGCAAGGGCTGATCCCCATGCCGGAACCCACCCCCCATTGCCTCCGCTGCGCCATTTGCCAGTCGGCAATCGCCGGGGACGAGACCCGCGCCCAGTGCCCGTCTTGCGGCGCGGAGTATCACCTCGAATGCTGGGATGAACTGGGCGGCTGCGCCACTTACGGTTGCCCCCGGGTCCCAGCGATCGAACCGTTGAGCTCGACCGACATCCCGGCGGCCTATTGGGGGCAGGAGCACAAGGCGTGTCCGGCCTGCGGCCGCGAAATCCTCGCCGCCGCCGTGCGGTGCCGGCATTGCGGCGCCACCTTCGCCTCGGCGCAACCCGAGGACACCGCGGAATTTCAGGAGCGCGCTGCCCGCCGGCAACGGCTTCCGCGGGCGCAACGCGCGGTGATCGTGCTCTTCGTGCTCAGCGTGATTCCCTGCCTGGCGCCGCTGGGCGGCATAGCCGGTCTGGTGTGGCGGGCGTGGAACCGGCGTGATTTGGAGTCGTTGCCGGCGATTTATCCGGCCTTGTCGAAGATCGGCCTCGCGGTTGCCTTCCTCCAGACGGCCGTCATGATCCTGATGGTGATCCTCTACCAACACGTGTACCGCGGTGCCGGGCCTTGACCCCGGGAAACGAGATGCCATGCAAGCGCGCCTGCGTCGGTTAACCGCCGATTACGAGAAGGTGCTGGCCGTCTTCAGCCAGCATCCGCACATTCAGCTGCTGACTGCCGAGGGCACACCCCCGGAGAAATACACCTTCAGCTTTACGGTCGCTGGCCTGATCCCCGCCAGCGGGGATGCGGTCGAGCCCGGTGCCGAGCATCGGGCTGAAGTGTTTCTGCCCCTCGATTATCCCCGACGCCCGCCCTTCTGTCGCATGATCACGCCGGTGTTTCATCCGAACATCGATCCTCAAAAGGTCTGCCTGGGTGACCACTGGAGCGCCGGCCAGTCCCTGGCGCAAATGGTGGTCCGGATTGGCGAGATGATCTGCTATCAGAGCTACAATCTCAAAAGCCCGCTCAATGCCCAGGCCGCCGCGTGGGCCGAACAACACCTCGCCCAACTGCCCCTGCAGCACACGGACCTGTCCGTGGGCCTTTAGCCCGCGTGTCGCTCGTGCCTTGATTCGATCGGCGGCGACCGGGCATTGACGACATCGGACCTGGTGTTGCACCCTTGGCGCATGCTCAATCCGATCGTTGCACCTCTTCGCTTGTCGTCTCGTGGTATTACCGCCGGCGCACTGATCCTCGGTTGGCTTTTCCTGACCCCGGCCGGCCTGGTGGCTGCCGACTGGCAGCCTGCCAAGGGCCCGTTGCTCACCCGCTGGGCCAAGGACGTCAAACCGAACAAGGTCCACGCCGAACATCCGCGCCCGCAACTGGTGCGCGAACAGTGGCAGAACCTGAATGGCCTGTGGGACTACGCGATCGCCGCGAAGGATGCGGCCCGCCCGGCGGCATGGGACGGCGAGATCCTGGTGCCTTTCCCGGTCGAATCCGCGCTTTCCGGCGTCATGAAGCGGGTCAGCGAACAGGAACGACTCTGGTATCACCGCACCTTCAAAGTGCCCGCCAAGTGGAAAGGCCAGCGGGTGCTCCTTCATTTCGGCGCGGTGGACTGGGAAGCCACGGTGTACGTGAACGGCCGGGAGGTGGGCTCGCACCGCGGCGGCTACGACGCCTTCACCTTCGACATCACCGCGGCGCTCAAACCGTCCGGCGACCAGGAACTGGTCGTGTCCGTCTGGGATCCGACCGACGCCGGCTATCAACCGCGTGGCAAGCAGGTCCGCCAGCCCGGTGGGATCTGGTATACGCCGACGACCGGCATCTGGCAGACGGCCTGGCTCGAAGCGGTCTCCGAGACTTACGTTCGTGAGTTGCGCATCACGCCGGACGTGGATGCCTCGGCGGTCACCATCCAATCCAGCGCCTTCACCACCGCCGGCCCCACGACGCTCGAAGTCGAGGTCCTCGACGGCCGCAAAGTGGTGCAGCGCGGCAGCGTGACGACCGAAGTCATGACCCGCTCCATCCCGCCCCAGATCGCGCCCCAAATCACGCTGTCGCTGCCGAACGCCAAACTTTGGTCGCCGGATTCACCCTTCCTCTACGGACTGCGGATCGCGCTCGTGAAGAATGGCCGGAAGGTCGACCAGGTCGAAAGCTACTTCGGCATGCGCAAGATCGCGCTCGGCAAGGACGCCGACGGCATCCTCCGGCTGATGCTCAACAATCAACCGCTCTTTCAGTACGGCCCCCTGGACCAGGGATTCTGGCCCGACGGACTTTACACCGCGCCGACCGACGAAGCGCTCCGCTACGACATCGAGATGACCAAAAAACTCGGGTTCAACATGGCCCGCAAACACGTCAAAATCGAACCCGCCCGCTGGTACTACTGGTGCGATCAACTCGGCTTGCTCGTCTGGCAGGACATGCCGAGCGGCGACAAATACATCGGCGGCCGCGATCCCGACATCGAACGCACGCCGGAATCGGCCCGGCAGTTCGAGACCGAGCTGCGCGCGATGGTGGACGGGTTCTACAACCACCCGAGCATCGTGATGTGGGTGCCCTACAACGAAGGCTGGGGCCAATGGGACACCGCGCGGATCGCCGAGCTCATCAAAAAGTGGGACCCCACCCGCCTGGTCAACAGCGCCTCCGGCTGGACCGACCGGCGCGTCGGCGATGTCCACGACATCCATGCCTATCCCGGCCCGGCGGTGCCGCCCCTCGAGGAGAAACGCGCGGTGGTGCTCGGCGAGTTCGGCGGGCTCGGCCTGCCGGTCAAGGGCCACACCTGGCAGGACGAGAAGAACTGGGGCTATCGCAGCTACACCAGCTCCGAGGCACTCACCGACGCGTACCTGGCGTTGCTGGAGAAGTTGCACCCGATGACCGGCGTCCGAGGTCTGGCGGCTGCCGTTTACACCCAGACCACCGACGTCGAGATCGAGGTCAACGGTCTGATGACCTACGACCGTGAACTGGTCAAGATGGACCAGGCCGCCATCGCCGCCGCCGCGCAACGCCTCTACACCCCGCCACCCAAACGCGTGCAGCAAGGCAACAACCTCGTTCCACCAGCCACACCGTTGGTCACTCACGATCCGTATTTCAGCATCTGGTCGCCCGCCGACCGCCTCACGGACGCGGACACGGTGCATTGGACCGGCCGACCGCACCGGTTGACCGGCGTCCTCAGCATCGACCAGAAAACGTATCGCGTCCTGGGCGTGAGCCCGCGGAACGTCCCGGCCCTGCCGCAGGTGGGCCTGGAGGTTCTGCCCACCAGGACCATCTACACTTTTGAAGGCGCTGGCGTGCGCTTGAAGTTAACCTTCACCACACCGGCACTGCCCGAAGACCTCGAGATCCTCTCGCGTCCCGTGACGCATATCACCTGGCAACTTGAAAGTACCGACGGAAAGAAACACCGCGCGGCCGTCCACTTCTTCGCGGACCCCGAGATCGCCGTGAACGATCCTGGTCAACGCGTAACCTGGCAGACCGAAAAGGTGGGCGGCCTGGAGGTGGTCAGAGTCGGAACCGTCGAGCAACCCGTGCTGCAAAAGAAGGGCGACGATCTGCGCATCGACTGGGGTTATCTCTATCTTGCCGTTCCAGATGAGAAAGAGTCGATCCGCGCCGCCGGCGGCGCAAGCCACGAACGCAACCTCTCGGGCGTGAAGTTCGCCGACCGCGACGCCGGGCTGCGCAACCTCGGCAACCCGGTCTCCCGCCGTCACCTGGTCCTCCATGAGGGTCCGGAAAAAGAGTTGCCGGCGAGTGAGGCACCGCTGTTGGCGGCAGTGCTCGACTTTGATGAGGTCGGTTCCCAGCCCGTCTCGCGCTGGTTGATGCTGGCCTATGACGATCTTTACT
>JAHDYP010000028.1:0-5713 GCA_023383055.1 Verrucomicrobiota bacterium
TTCGGCCTGGCCTCTGGCAGTAACCGAGATGGCGCGCAAGCCTGGCGGCGCGGTGAAGCGGAACCACTCGGCAGGTTTGGCGCCGGCATGCACGTCAAACGGGATCACCGAGGGGTCGTCATGCCAGGTCATGGAAAGCGGGGTGCGGGAGGCGGCCGGCGGATGAGGCCCATCGCGCTGGAGCACGAAGTAACCTCGACCCGCGCCGTCAAAGCGCACCAGGAGCGGGTTGACGCCGGAGCGGAGTTCAAGCGCCGCCCGCGGGTCCTCGACGCGTTCGCCGTTCAAGTAGACGGCCGCCGGACTCAAGACCGTCGAGGCATGCGGTTTCTCGCCTTCGCGGGGGGCGCTGGCCGTGATTCGGGCGCGGGTGGCGCCGTCGACCGTGGCGCTGGTCCAAAGGTAATAGCGTCCGCCCTCGAGTTCGGGTTCGTACCGGAACTCGTTGAACGCATTGGTGCGTATCCCAAGGCAGAGGAAGTGGTCAGTCACATTCTCCTTCAGCCCGTGCCAACCCTGGTGACCGGGGTCGCCCTCAAGTCCCTGGCGCCAAGAGAAACTGTAAGGCCGCCAGGAGAAGGACTGGCCGTTCACGACAATCGCCTTTGCTGGATCGACCGTCGTGAGTTTGGCCAGTTCCGCATCCAGGGTGGCGGTCGACGAATCGGGCGGGAACGGCCCCAGCCGCCAGAATTGCGGCCCGAAATCGCAGGTGACGCGGGTCCACTCGCCGTCGTCGAAATCGGGCGTCATCCAGGCCGAGCTGTCCCCAACCTCAACCGCGTGTTGGAAGATGCGGGCCTCGGGGCCGATGAACGGGTCGGTGGCGGGCAGGCGAAAGTCGCCAAAGCGATTGTCGAGCGTGGGCTCGAGTTCGAATTCCCAGGGGCCCGCGAGCGTGACGACCTCGACCGGCGTGGTGGAACGTGGAGGCGGGTTCGCCTGCGGTCGGTCCGGGTTGAACACGACGATCTGGGCTTCGTAACTCTGGAGGGGCAACTCGACCTGGGTGCCGGTGGCAGTCGGAGCGATGACCCGCAAAGGCTGCACACCGCCGGTCCAGGGATCCCACAGTTCGACCTGGCCCCGGGCGCGGAACTCGACGATCGAATTTGGGGCCGCATCCATGACCAGGTAAACGTCGCGCGTCCCGATCTTGCGGTGCAGCGAGCGAACGGGAGGCTCGGCGCGGACATCAGGGGTGAACGCGCCAAGGATGGCGGGCGGCACGTCGGCGGGTTTGTCGAGGCGACGCTCGGCGTTGAAGGTGTCGTTGACCAGGTCGTCGAGATGGGGGTCTTCGCGACCGGCGCGGTCGCTGGCGATGGGCAAGTTACCGACGTTCAACACGAGACCGCCGGCTTCCGCGAAGCGACGGGCGGTTTCCAAAGACGACCACCGGACGGCGTCCATGGCGGGGAAGATCAGGACGCGATAAGCGGAATCGGCGACTTCGAGGCGGTTGTTATGGATTTGGGCGCGGGCGAGGGAATCGGCGTCGATGAACTCGAAGTTGACGCCGGCGGCCATCAGGGCGCGTCCGGTATCGAAGGCAGTCTGGGTGGCTTTGGAGCCGTCGAGTCCGGCTTCGAAGGGAGCGACCGGGTAGAGGATGGCCACATCGCCGACGAAGGTGCCCTGGCTCATCAGGTAGGAGAGGCGCTCGAAGTATTTCAGGAAAACGCCCATGTGCGGCCAGTAGGGCATGCGAAAATGGTAGCAGGGAGGCGCCCATTCCCAGAAGGACCCGTGAGTGGTGTAGTAGAGTCCGTGCAGGTTGAGGAGGGTGCAACCGTAGAGGTAGTTTTCGCGCGTGGCGAACATGAGCCGTTCGGGGGTGGCGCCCCAGCCGAGGCTGTGGTAGCCCTCGAGCCAGACGCGCGGCCGGCGGTAGAGACTGGCGACCGAAGAGGAGACTTTGCCTTTGATCAGGTCGGCCTGGCCGCCCGGGGTGTCGTGGCCGGGGGCGGTGTACCAACGGGTGGCGCGGAAGTAATCGCCAAACTCGTTGGGATGCAGGCCGCGGCCGCCGGAATCGCAGGCGAAGATCAGGCCGCGGGAGGCGTGCCAGGCGTAGATCGGTTGGAAATAGCGCTCTTCCATCAGGGCCATGCGCACGTCCGCGTAATCGATCCGGATTTTTGGAGTGACGGCGCCGAGATTGGTCCAGAGGGCGGGGAGGACTTCGTAGAGATCGTAGCCCTTGCGTTTCTGGAATTCGGCGGCGAAATCCGCATTCCAAACCTGGTCGCCGGCGCCGATGTGGAGTTCGTCGTTGAAGAAGTAGTTGAGGCCCGCGTGCGACCGGGTGGGCGTGGCGTCCTGGAAAGGCTGATAAAAATCCCGGTTGACGATTTCACCGATGCCGGGCAGCAGGGGGTTCAGCGTGTTGGGCTGACGTTCAGCGCGAATCAACCAGATTTCCCATTCGCCCTCGGGCGCGGTCCAGACGGGTTCGTGGTTCCGAATGCGCGGCAACAGGTCAATGCCGCCGGGGCGCGGTGCGCCGTCGATGACGCGGTGCGCGCGTGCCGCGATGAAATCGCCTGGTGCGGGGAGGTTCAGCACTTCTCCGGCGGTGAGACGTTGTCGGGGCAGCGGCACGAGCTTGAGGGCGTTGAGCTCCGGGCGGGAGTAGAAGAGCTGGCGGAAGAGGTTTTCGGTGCCGGGCCAATCGAGGGTGTAGGTGCTTAAGCCGAGGCCCATGCCGCGCTGGCGGCAGGCGTCGGCAATGGTGCCCCAGATACGCCACCATTCGTCGCTGAAGATCGGCGGTTCGGCCGGATAGGTGGGCCAGCCCGGGGTGTCGGCGTGCGCGTAGTTGACCTGCATCCCGCTGATACCGGCCTGGTGGAGTTGTTCGAGTTGCCAGAGCAATCGTTCTTCATCGAGAGGATCTCCGGTCCACCACCAGAAGGGCACCTGGCCGTAACCGGGAGGCGGATTTCGGAAGCCGGGGAGGGCATCGAGGTCCGGGGCTCGGCTGGGGTAACCGCTGGCCTGGGCGGGGACGGACACCGCATGGATGGGATCGGCGAAAGGAGGTTCCGGAGTCAGTGCGGTCGAGGGAAACGGGGCGGATGCGCGGCGGGCGGTATCGGTGGCCCAGATGTCGCGGATCGTCTCCTCGTCGCCGAAGCCTTCGGGGACGGCGGGGGAGGGGCGATTGGCGTAATACCAGTGTTTGGCGCCGGCGGGTGAAGCGAGCGTCCGGCTGCCGGGCATTTGCAGGTAGCCGTTCGTATCGTGCGTCCGGACCCAATCCCAGGCGTAGTGCAGCCAGGCGGCGCGGCAGGGCGCGTCCTGGTGGGCGAACCAGCAGATCTCGTCGTAGCCCCAAACCCAGACGCTGCCCAACCCGGGGGCGCCGGGTTTTCGGCTGGCTCCCCAGTTGTCGATTTCGGCGAGGTACGGCAGATGATCGCAGTGCCAGCCGCTGGGGGTGAGACCGCCTCTGCTGCGGCCGTAAAGGCTGTCGGAGAAGCCCACTTCGAGGATGGCGGGTTGCGGTGCCTCGGGGAACGCGTCGAGCGGGGCGGGAAGATCGCCATGGGGCGGGGGGAGTTCTTTGATCCGCAAGGGGAAGGAATGGAAATCCATGAGCAACCGGCCGTCGCGGACCAGGCCGCCGCTCGGCACATGCGAATCGAGGAGGACCAGGTGACGGCGGGCATGCCTGGCGGCGTGGTTGCGGATGAGGCTGAGCACCTGGGCGTAGTGATCGAGTTGCCGATCGTTGTGATTCATCAATTCGGTTTGGCCGAGGTGGATGGCCTCGCAGCCCACCTCGATGAAGGACGCGCCCAGGTAATAGAACCAGAGTCTCGTCTCGGTCTGACTTACGTCGGGGACGGATTGACCGGGGCGCCAGTGATCTTTGAAGCGGCCATTCGGGTAAAGCATATCCGCGTAACGGAAGTTGCGCCGTTCGACCGGCAGTCCCAGGGCGGCGAAGGCCCAATTGGGAACAGGCACCTGTTCGACCTGGGTGGTCACAATCTCGAAGATGCAGGCCTGGAGGATCAAATCCGGATCGGCCGCGTGGACGGACGGGATCAGCCGTTTTGCGCGCTCGAGGTTGGCCAGGAGATTGGCCTCGCCGCCCCACAGACAGAGACTGCGCCCAACGAACTTGGCACCGGTGCGGGTGAGCATGCGGAGATTGTCCTCGAGGTCACCGCGGCCGTTGAGCATCCCCTCCATGGTGATCGCCCGGGACAGGTAGTTCTCGAGCGTGGTTCGGGAGATGGTGCGGTCGAAGCGGTAGGGTACGGAGATGGTACCGGCTGGATCGATGGCAGCCTCGAGGCGAAGGCCAGCCAGGCAGACCACAACCATCAAGCCAATGACCGCCATCGAACGGACACTCGGACGGATCGTGAGCGCGGGGCAAGGTGCTTTGCCCGAAACGGGTTCAATCCCAGGAGTCATTGTTCGAAGAATTCAATCTCGGAAAGGGTCGGGCCGTCGGTCGCGTCGAGTATATTGAGCCGGAACTCGCGGGCGGTCACCGGATTGAACGCGCGCTGAAAGTCCCAGCTCAGCTTGTCGCCGGCGAAGATGGTTTTCCATTCAGCGCCGTCGCGGTATTGAAATTCGAATTTCCCGACCCGGCCAGCGTAAGGTTCGGCTTCGGCGATGCGCACGCGGCGGATGGAGATTGGTTTGCCGAGGTCGGCGGCGATCCAGGCCTGGCGGGTGCCGGAATCGGTGGCCCAGCGGGTGTCGGGGTCATGGTCAAAGGCCATTTCCGGGCCGTACTCGTGGGCCATTCGCTGATAGACATTGGACGCGGTGGCTTTGACCGAAGGCGCCAACGTCGCGAGCGGCAGGTCCATGGCCGAACCCTCGAGTTCCAGGCGAACGATAGTGTCGACCGCGTCGCGATGAGCGGGCGGAACCGAGACGATGAGTTGATCGTTCGCCTGCCGGACCTCCACCGGGCCGGGTCCGAGCAACGAGGCTCGGCTGACCTTGCGCGCTATGTCCGGCAGCACGATCTGTTCGCCGTCCCAACGGAGGACATGCAGGAAGATGAAATTGCCTTTGCGGGTGCTGGCTGTGGTCTGGGTCGGTTTCCAGGGACCGCCGCGTGTCCCGTAGATGCTTTCGCCGTGCCGGGTCAACCAGGCGCCCATTTCCTTGAGGCGCTCGACCTGGCGCGGTTCGATCCGTCCGTCGGGCATGGGGCCGACGTTGAAGAGCAGGTTGCCGTCGCCTCCGGCGCAGCGGACGAGGGTCTGGATGCATTCCTTGAACGATTTCATATCGTCGTCCGGTTTCCAGGCCCATTGGCGGCAGATGGTGATGCAGGATTCCCAGGGGCGGTGGTCCTGGTATTTGCCGACGCGCTGCTCAGGGGTGTCGTGATCTTCCGGCAGACCGGTGCGGTCGTTGATGATGATACGGGGTCGCAGGCCGCGGATGATCTTCACCAATCCTTCGCCATCGTAGTCCTTGGACGACTTGCCGAGCCCGTCGAACCAGAGGATGTCGAGTTGGCCGTAATTCGAGCAGAGCTCGGTGACTTGTCGCTTGAGAAAGGCGAGGTAACGGTCATGCCGGTCGGCTGTGAACGCGTCCGGGCTGCGCCAATCGGGCTGCGAGTAATAGAGTCCGAAACGGAGGCCGGCGGCGTGGCAGGCATCGGCGAGCTCCTTGACCACATCGCGACGGAAGGGGCTGTGCGGGCTGGTGATCTTGTAGTCGCTTG
>JAHDYP010000028.1:5723-29146 GCA_023383055.1 Verrucomicrobiota bacterium
AAGCCGTCGTGGTGGCGGCTGGTGAAGACGAGGTATTTCATGCCGGCGGCCTGGGCGAGCGCGACCCATTCGCGGGCGTTGAAATTCGTGGGATTGAATTCCCGGTAAAGGTTGTCGTAAACGTCGACCGGCACCTGGTTGCCCTTCGAGCCGTAACCGCGGCGGTCGCCGCCGCGTGACCAGCCGATCTCGGTGCCTTTAAGCGACACCGGTCCCCAGTGGATGAACAGGCCGAACCGCGCGTCGCCCCACCATTCCATCCGCTCCGGGTAGGGCAAGGGACCGGCGGCGGGCGGGGCATCGGCGGCATTCAGGAAAAGAGCGCTCAACATAACAGTGGCCAAGCACGAGGTGAACATGGGGGACGTTTTCATGGTTGGGTGTCGAATCGAAGCCGAAGCCTAATCTTCGGAGCCGGCAAAGGCGACTGAATTTATGGAAACACCCTGAACCTGTCGCCCTGTTCTGGCCCTGGCCGGAGAGGGCTTCAGAACTCCGGCTGAGTGTACGCCTTCCGCCTCGGGCGACCGAGTGTATTCAGCATCGGGCCGATTTGCGCCTTCACAATAAGCCGCTGATCTGCTCCGATCGCGGCAGCAAAGAACCAGCACGTCTGCCACCAAGTAGATTGCACGAGAAAGTCCATTTCCAAACGGTCGCGGGCGGAAGGGAAATCACCTTCAGGGAACCGCTGGCGAACGTGGTGTTTTGCGGCGTCCTTTACGGAATTGGCTACTCGTTCTTCTTCTTAGCCGTCGCGAATCTGCTGTTCGTACGTCCATTACCCATCGTCGGTTTTCTGGCGTCCTTGACTTGGATCACGCTCATTGTTGTGAGCTTCGTAACAGGTTGGCGAAGCGTGGGATTCAGACAACATCTGGTGAACCTTTTGGAGAACTTCACCAGGAACAGGTTTGCAGAATTGACGTCTGCCGATTCTGGCGAGTCGATTCTCGGCTTTGGGTACAAGTGCTGTTTCACACGACACTACTTGCTGAAGTTGCGCTCGAATGGGATTAAGTCAGTCGATTGGGGACCGGGCCAGGGGAACATCGCGGGGAAGGACAATGACTGGAATGTGGCCCTGTGGTTCGATACCGCGTCCATCGTCCTTGACGGAAGGCGAGATGGGTTGGGGATCTTCATCGTCGGAGCGTCTGGTCGCAAGGCTGAACGAGAAGCGTTTGGACGCGACTTCATAGAGTTTCTGAAAGCGAACCGGGTACGCCTCACCGTGCCACCAGTAGGACTGCTCGGCCAACTCGCGGAAGTCGTGGAATCCTTGCGCCCGTTCGGGAAGATCATAGTTGGTAAAGACGAGTTTCTCGCCCGTCCGGTCCAAAGGATGATCGAGAAGGGAAGCAAAGTCGTAGTTCAGGAGATCAGAGGCACTTCGGTTTTCGTGCGGCAAGCCACTGCGCCGACCAAGCCTTAGCGTCTTCGGACCGCGGCTGTGTCGCAGACCAGCCGCAGCAACGTCCGCCCGGTCAAGGGGGTTTGGAACAGTCCGAGCGCCCCCGAGCGCGCGAGCTGGCTGCGACTGACCCTTCGGGCACAGTCGCGTTCCGGGACCGTGACTCCACCGGCTTTGGACCGCGGCTAGGAACAGGGTGACAGGTTCGTAGTCAGGAATCTCGAAATCATTCTTAATCAAAGGGTAGGAGCAATGAGCGCCATCGTACCGCGGCTGTGTCGCAGACCAGCCGCAGCAACGTCCGCCCGGTCGAGTGGTTCGGGACTGTCCGAGCGTCCTCCGAGCGCGCAAGCTGGCTGCGACTGACCCTTCGGGCACAGTCGCGTTCCGGGAGCGGGACTCGACTGCCATTGCACCGCAGCTGGGAACAGGGTGACAGGTTCGTAGTCAGGAATCCCTGATTGCCGCCGCTACCGGGTCAGCGTCAGCGCTGCCAGCGCACGCGGTAGAATCGTGCGGCGCTTTCGTCGACATCCGGTTCTTCGATGGTGACGATCTGGTTCTGCGGCACGGTAACTTCCTGCAAGAGCCGCCAGTTCGAAGTGTCGAGGTCCGTGCAATACTCGATCTGGTAGCTGATGTCCGGCGCCGCGATGAACCAGAGCAGCAGTGTGCCGTCGGTGTAATCGGCGTTCAGCGCGAGCGAGGGCGTCACCTGGATCGCCACCTCCAACTCGGACTGAAGGGCTCCGCAAGTCGCATCGTCGGTCGCGGCGAAGCGGACTAGGAATTCGCCTGGACCCTGCGATTGGGACGGCACCCAGGAGAAGCGGCCCAGTTCAGGGTCGAAAGTGCTGCCGGGAGGCAAGGCCAGCGCTCTGAGGGTCACCGTCTGCCAGGGAACATCGAGGTCGGCCGCCATCAGGGTCAGGGTGAGCTGCGATTCCTGGGCGACGATCGGATGGCCGCTGAGTACGATGCCGGGGGGGCGATTGGCCGTGGCGATGCCAGGACTTCCGGCAAGGAGCCCCGGGCGCCAATAGACCGGGTCATTGCCGTACGCCTCGAGCGGGAGCCGTTCTAGGCTCGCACCGTTGACCAGCGTGGGCCACGGTGCGTTGGTGCGGTAGCTCACATGGTCCACCCGGTAGTAGGGAACTGTGCCGTCAAGTTCCGGGGTGCCCGGTTGCAGCAACTTCAGCGTTTCACCGTCGTCGTCGAGCCTGCCGGACCAGGGGCCAAACACCGGCAGGAGCGGGCCGACCCCATACTGCGCGCGAAACGTGGCCGGGTCGGTCGAACAGACCACGAGAGTCGAACAGGGTGCGAGCACGGTATTGGGCGGGAACGCAAAGGACCCGACGCCGTCGAGGATCCAGACGTTCGTGGGGCGTGCGGGATCGAAGAGTGAGACCGGCGAGGCGGTGAGGTTGGCCAGTTCCAGGAATTGGGCCTGGTTCGGCGGCGGGACAAACATGATTTCGCTGATGACGACGGGGCCGACGCGCGGGAGGGCGTTGGGCGCGCCCGGGGTGAGGGAGCGCAACTCGGTGAAGTCGATCACGGCATCGGAGCGGGCAAAGCCGCCGAGGGATTCCTGACGATTGGCCGCCGGGATTTCCACGCTGTCGAGGATGCGAGTGACATTGGGGCCGTTCATTCGCAGGAGGGCGGCGTCAGCGCCCAGTTCGCTGAACGCGAAGCCGAGTTCCGGGGCGGTGAGAAGCAGGAATTGTCCGGGCATGAGCACGGTGTTGTTGGGGAAGACCCAGCGGCTGGGCAGATCGAAGTCATCGGTCAAGGCGCAGCCGGTCAGATCCACGGGCTGGCTGCCGGTGTTGAGCAGTTCGATCCAATCGTCACCCACGTCCGAATGCGACAGCAACTCGTTGATGCGGACGGTGGCGATGAATGGGTCAAACTCACCGGGTGAACCGTGGTAAAGCGAGCTGGCGGTCCAGTTCCGGGCGTCGGCCAACCCTTCGCGCGCCTCCTCGTCGGCAACCTGGGGCAGAGTCCGGAGGGTTAATTCCAGCGAACTGCCCTTGCCGTCGGCGCGGCGCGGCCAATCTCCGGAGGGTCTGAATGAAACCGCGGACAGCTCAAGGCCGTTGGCCTCGACGAGGGCGAGCGATTCGCCGGCGTTATCGAGGGCGCCGATCCATTGGCCGGCCACGTTGAGGCCCGCGAAGTAGTAGGGCGATGCGGGGTTTTGGTAGCGATCGGCGAACGATGCCGTGTCCTCGACGATCAGGACGAAAGCGCCCGGGTCGAGGCCGAAGCCATTGGGGAAAACGAAGTGAACCGCATTGCTGAGCGAGACCCCGGACAGATCGAGCAGGTTGGTCGAGGCGTTCCACAACTCGACGAACTCGAAGTCGTCGCTGCCGGCCGGGTTGTAGTTGATCTCGGTCACCCAGAGGTCGCGGGTGCCCGGGGGCCGGCGCGAAGCCAGCAGGTAGACCGGCTGCGCCAGCGCTGACCAGGCGCCGGCGGTGGTGCGCACGCGGACGTTCAGCGTGAGATCGGTGGTGACGCTCACGGCGCCGGGTTGCCACACCCGCGCCTTGGACGAGATGCCGCCGCCGGGCAGGCGGGGATCGGTTCCGTCGAGGGTGTAGTAGATCGTGCCGCCGCTCGAGGAGAGGATCGGCTGGAAGCCACTGGTGACCAGCCCGCCGTATTGGTTGAAAGTGGGTGGATCGATGGCCGGGTAAAGCCCGGCGGAACGCAGGTAGCCGAACAACTCGCCCGTCCGGGTCGGGAACAACGTCGAGCGGATGCTGGCGGCGGCCGACTCCCAGCTTGCCGGGGTGCGGTAGCCCCAGCGGGCGCACTCGGCCAGCAGGCTGTCATGGACCTCCCGCATCCGGTCGGCCAGCCGGGCGTCGTTGGCGGCCCGGGTGAGGGCGCCATTATTGAAGAAGTGTCGGTAGATGCGGTCGGCCAGGAGGGTTTTGAAGTCGGGATGGTTTTCCGTCACCAGGCCGCCGAACAAACCGCCGGGACCGATCCGCGAAGTGCGATTCAGCCCGAGGGCGCTGGTGCGCAGGAAACCATCGGCATCGGCGATCCAGAATTTGAAGCCGCTGCCGGGGGCGATCGGTCCGCAGCTGCGGAACTCGGATTCACAATCCCCGTAGTTCCAGAGCAGCATGAAGTCGATTAAATGACTCACGTCGACGGAGGCTTTCAGCGTTTGGTAGGAGTTCCGGACCGAACGGGCGTGTTCCCACGGCTGCAGGTGGGGCGGGTCGGGGGTGCCGAGCACGAAATCGTCGCCCACATTGTCGTTACCCCGCACGTTGACGTAGTCCTCGGCCGCGCCGCCGAGGTAATCGGCGAGAAAATGCTCGACCAACAGTTCGCGGCAATCGTATTGGCCCCAGTAGACGCCGTTGAGGTAGAGATGGACGAAGCGCCCGTGCGGGTTGAGGCTGCCCATGTCGAGCATGGTATCCTCGACGAACCGGCTGGCCATGTAGAACCCGCGCTCGTACATGTCCTGTGAGCCGGAGCGAAAATCGAGTTCATCGAATGAGGCCCGGGCGAGCACGCCGCGATCGAAGCCGTTGAAGAGCGGCGCGTCGAGTTTGGCGGCGCCGTAGCGCGCCCGGCATTTCATGCGGATGCTCCGTTTGTCGTATTTGGTCCAGGCGTTGCCAAAGCGTGAGATGCCGCAATTGACCTGCACCGGATTGCCGTCGCCGGGCCAGAGGATTTCGAGCGATCCTTCCTTTTCCTCGTATTCGGGTCCGCCGGGCACGCAAATCGACACCGAAGGCAGCGCGAGCAGTCCCGGCCGCATGCGGGGCGCGTAAGCCGGGTCCTGGGTGATCGCCGGGTTCATGACAGGAGAAGCGATGACGTCGTCCAGGAATAGAAAGGTCTTGGTCTGGATGCGCGCGGGTCGGTAGCCCGGTCGGTCCGCCCGGATGCGGATCGCGGTGGTGCGGGTGATAGGAATGCCGTTGACGTAGGGCAGGGTCGGTTCGGATCCGTCGCGCGAGTAGTATACAATCGAGGCGGGGTTGGGGTTCGTGAGCGTCAGGGTGAAGCCGGTTTCGTAGAAGCCGCGCGCGTGGCTCCATTCGAGCTCCCGCAGCCAGCCAGGATAGGTGGGCGCGGCATTCACCGCTCCAGGCGTGGGCTCGAGGAAGGTCCAGTTGCCCGCCAGGTCGCGGCCATAGGCGAGATCGGTGTCCAGTGCCGGGTAGGAGACCGTATCCACGGTCGTCACGCCATCGCTGGCCGTGAGGATCACCGGGCCGCCGTTCTTCTCGAGCCGGAAACCGGCGTGGACGTGGCCGGTGGGATCGAACGGTTCGGCCCGGCCAGAGGCAAAAATGATCAAAGCGCCGTGCGGCTCGACGGTGAGGGTGGGGAAGGTCCATTTCATCGGCTGCGCCGGGTTGTCGCTCAATCCCCAGCCGGCGAGGTTGACCGGGAGATTGCCCGGGTTGCGCAGCTCGATCCAGTCGGGCGCGTCGCCGTGTCCATCCTTGAGGGAGAATTGGTTGTCGGCCACCAACTCGCTCAAGCGCATCGGGAGTTCACTGGAGCCGGTGCGGACGCTGACGGCACGGGAGAAACTGCCGGCGGCGTTGGTGGCCACGAGCATGAACTCGGTGGGACTGTCCACGGGCACGGTGACACTGCCCAGGCCGTTAGCCGCGGTATGCGCGCCCACCGAGCCGAGGTTGGGATGGATCTCGACGCGACGCACATCGTCGACTTCCCAGGAGAGGGTGACGGTCTGGCCGGCCACGACCCGGTTGGTCGAAGCGGTGAAGGAGAGAATGCCGACCTGGTTGGTGGGACGACCGAACACTTCCACTTCCCGGAAGCCGATATAGAACTCGATGCCACCGCTGGGGTCGGTGCGCTGTTTGTCTTCGAGGCCGACCCTGACATAGCGGGCAAAGACCGGTCCGTCCAAATCCACATCGAACACGTCCGGGCGGCCGGTGATCTTCCGCGCGTGAACGGAATCGTGGGCTTCGTTGTAGAGCCGCACGAAGGCGTTGGTCAGCCGATAACCAATGCCGCTGGCGGCAATGATCCGAAGGCCGTAGAGGGCGTGGGTGGCGCCCAGGTCCACCTCCCAATAGCCGTCCACGGTGCGGACGGTGGTTTTGGTCTCGGTGACGTAGTTGTCGTCATTGGCGTTGCTGGCCGCCGGGACCGATTCATCCAGCCGCAGCATGTAGCTTGATTGGAATGAGGCGAGGTTGGGGGTGACCGGCACGGGCGCGAATGGGCCGGAGACCAGGACGTTCGTGCCGCTCGAGAAGACGCGTGTCTCGGCCAGGGTGACATAATAATTGCCGCCGCCGTTCAGCTCGCCGTTTTCGAGGCCCACCCGCAGCCAACGACCCTGCGTGCCGGGGGCGGGCGTGTAGACCCAGGTGGCGCCCAGGCCGGGATTCGAGAGCACGGTGGAGGCGATACTGTTCGACGCGCCGTCGAAGATGCGCAGCACCAGGCCGCCGAGCCGGTCGTCGCAGCAGCTGTTCCGGTTCACGATTTCTACCCGGTCGATGGGCAGGACCCGACCGAAGTCGGCCATCCAGTAACTGTTCACCAGGTCGGCCGTGTGCGTGAAGCTGTCCGGGTTGCCATCAATGGCGTTTTCAGCCGGAAAACCGCCGTATTCGCTCGATTGCCAGACGTTGACCGAATTGGTCTGCAGGGTGACCGGTCCAGGACCATACGGGAGATCCGGGATCCCAAAGAGCCGGACTTCGGTCAGGCCAACGCGACGGTTGCCCGCCGCATTCGTGTCGAGCCCGGGCAGGCCGATCCAGAGCGAACGCGCCATCAAACCTGGTGGCAGATCGATCACGATCAACCCGAGCGGACCCGGATTCGCCAGGGTGCTGCTGAACACCACCTGGTCGTCGAGGTTGAACAGTCGGAGCGTCAGGCCGGCCAGTTCCAGTTCAAACGGGGCCGGGCGATTGACGAGTTCGATCCGCTCCACTGGAAAGGGACGACCCAATTCGGCCAGCCAATAACTGCCGGGTGCGTCCGTCGTGAGGCTGAATGTGGTTGTCGCGCCATCCACCGCCATCCGGGCGCTGTTCGCGGCGGAGGCGTCACTCGATTGAGTCACCGCGGCAAAGGCAAGTTGCGTGGCGGAAGAGATCGAGCCGAGTAAATAGCCGAAGCCAGCGCCGCCGAAAGCGTTCGAGTTCGCCGAGCGGTCGACGATGCCGTGATCGGCGTGCCAGGTGACGTTGACCGGGCCGATGGGCGGTTGGGCGAACTGGAAAAGATAATTCCGGGGCGTCAGGACGATCAGGTCGCTTGCGGGCAGACCGTTGATGCGCAGGTCGGCGGCGTCCACGCCCAGCACGACTTCGTCGAACCGCACCTCGATTTGGGTCAAATTGGCCACGGTCGTGCCGGCAGCGGGAAGGACTGCGACAATTTGGGGCGCGTTGAAATCGCGCAGGCGTGGCTGCCAGACGGCGTCGAGCGTCAAGCCCATCACGACGTCGCTGCTGCCCGCCACGCTTTGGTGCACCTCGACGGCGATTGCGTTGGTGCCGGCGAGGAGGTTGGTGGCGGGCAGATTGAGGGGGCCCTCCCAGACGGCGTTGCCCACCGTGCGATTTGCCGGGGTGCTGTACGTGATGCCACCGGTGGGCATGCCCAGACGAACCGCTTCGGCGCCGTTGAGATGCAACACGAAACCGTCGTCCACAACCGTGTTGGCAACCAGCTCGAGGCTGTAGGTGTCGGCCAGTTGATTGGTGAATCGCGCCCGGAAATAGCAGGTCGTGGGCAGACTGCCGGGCGTGAGCGGGAGCGACGTGGTTTTGGGCGCCGGCAGAGTGCTCTCCTCGACGTAGAGCAGTCCGCCACCGGAACTCCAGCCGTTGTCATTGTAGTCGAAGGCCGTCCAGGCGGTGCCAAGGTCGACTTTGCCGACGTGGTATCGCCAGACATCCGTGACCGCGACCAGCCGGTTGGTTTGCGCCGGGCCAGGCACGCCGAAGTCGATCGTCAGCGTCGCCGGATCGCTCGTGACCGTTCCCTCGGAGTTGGTCACTCGAATGGAGAACCGCGCCTGGTCGTCGTCGGCGCCGGCGGTGAAGGTGAGGCTGCTGGTGGTGGCTCCGGCGATGGCCGTCCCATCGCGAAACCATTGATAACTTAACGGGGCGGTGCCGTTGGCGGTTACCCCGAATGTCGCCGGGTCACCGAGGAATATGGTTTGTGGATCGGGTGGATCCGTGATCGCCGGCGGTGCGGCAAAGGCAAGCGGGCAACACGCCAGGAGGCAACACAACCTGCCAAGCCGAGAAAGAGTGGTCATTGTCGGGAGAGACTATACCACAGACCGTCGAAGGTCTGCCAGCCCGCAGGTTTCGCGGATGCTCGCCCAGTCCCAATTTCATGTCGCATATGCGACATGAAATCGGGACTTGTGGGCACCGCGAGAGAGGTCGTGACGCCAACGCGCATCGCTCGCACCGCAAGAGTCTGACAGCCGAAGATTCCAGGAATCAGGTGGACAGAAGCGAGGAGAGAAGGGGGAGTCGCGATGAAAATAAGCGGTCGGACGGGACTGTCCGTCCGACCGCTCGTCACGAACCAGCAACCCAATTAGTGCCAGGACCGGTAGTACTTCATGGGATCCGTCTTGGGCATGGTGTAGGGGCTGGTGGCGCCCTGCACATCCACCCAGTCGCCGGTCACACTGTCGGCGTGCTGCAAGGTGCCCGTGTAGACGATGTTACCCGTCGCATCCAGGCTGATGGTGGGCTCGACTGACACGGGCGCGTCATCGAACGGCCAATAGGCGAGGATGGTGGCGCCCTGAGGCAGCGCGTCGGGCGCGGTGCCGGCTGCCAACGCCTGGATGTCCGTGGGCGAGAGGGCGGTGGCATAGACGGCGAAGTCATCCAACTGGCCATGCATGATGGTGCCGTCGGCGGAGTTGCCGATCCAGAGCGAGGTCATATCGGTGGGCAACGGCGCGGTGCTCGACCCTTGCAGGAAGAGTTGACCATCGATCCAGACCTGTTTATCGGCGCCGTTCTTGAAGAAGACCCAATGGTGCCAGTCGTCCCACCAGGCCAGGCCGCTATACGCGGTGAAGTTGGTCGTCGAACTGCTGATACGCTGGGTCAAGCCATCACAGCAGCCAGCCGTATCGAAGTACACCGTGTTGTCGCCCCAGGGAACGTGTGCCTGGAAGCCGCGCGAGGTTGAACTGCTTGCAGGCGATATAGCCCAGAATGCCGAGCTGCTAGCCATGTCATACTTTTTGCACCAGAAGGCGAAGGTCATGGTGTCACTGGCCGTGGCCAGATTGAGGAAGCTGGCATCCGCGACGAACACGCCGCCGCCGGTCGGATCGATGGCTTGATTGTTGGAGGTCGCGAAAGGCCGATCGCTGGCCGGGGCGAAAGTGGTCGTTCCGCGGAGCAGGCCGACATAGTCATTCAAGATATCCTTGGTGTAAGGCGCGACGGTAAAACTCCACTCGTGAGTGACGATGTTGGGGCCGTCGGTGAACGTCAGTTTGGCCGTGTGGCTGGAACCTGACGCAAACAGGGGGTCGGGGACGTAGGTCAGGGTGTTTTCCTTGCCCACCTTGGTGATGTTGAGCTGAACGGGGACATCATCGATGCGCAGGCCGAACAAGCCGGCACTGGCCGCGCCGTCCACGACGACCGCCTGGACCAGTGAAGGAAGGGCAGCCGGTTCGTTGGCAGCAGGGGTGACGGATTTGACGTAAGCCGCAGTGATCGTGGGCAGCCACTGATAAGCCGGGATGGCATTGGTGATGTCGTTGATCAGGACGCGGACGCCATTGTCATTGACCATGAACCACTCGAGATTACCGGCACCGGTGCCCTGCTGATAGATGGTGCGGAACCCGTAGAGCCCGGGTGTCTGGACAAACAGCTGAAAGCTGGTGTCGGCCGATCCGCGACCGCCGGCGTTATCGAACCGGCCCAGTTGCGCCGCTCCGACGATGTCGAGGGGGTTCGGTCCGCTGGTGGTGGCGAAGCAGTCGTCGCTGTTGACGACCATGGTGTAGAGGCCGGCCTGGGTGAATTCAAGGGCCGTGTAAAGCTCGCAGGAAAAGTTCGTGTAACTCTCCGTGTTACCCGGGATGCCGGGAAACGGATACTCGGGATAAGCCGGGGCAACAAACCGACCATAGGAGACCGGCTCAGTGCTGACCATGGTGTCCAGGTTGATCACGTCCGTGAACGAGAAATATCCCCGGGCGTCCACTCCTCCAAGATCTTCCAGGTAGGCCACATTGGGTCCGAATTTTCCGGCGAGAGTGTCCTCGGCAGCCTGAACTCCATTGCCGGCATTGACACCTTCGACCTGATAGGTGAGGAGCTTGAAACCTTTGAGGTTCTTGTTGACGGAGGCAGGCGGCAGGGCCATGTCACTGGCCAGGAGACCGAAGGTGGCCACAGCAAAGGGGTAGTCGTACGTGAACGACGCGCCGCTGGTGTCCTTGATGTTGACGGTGGCAGTGTGGGTGGAGCCAGGGAGGAACGGCGGATTGGGGAGGACGTAGTTGATCACCGTGACACTGCCCGGCTTGGTCACCGAGGTGGGGGTAACGGCTGCACCGTCCAGGGAAAGCTCGACCGTATTCGGGGCCATTGGGCTGCTCCCAACATCTTTCACATTAACCGTGAAGCCCATTGGCGTGGAGACCAGGGGGACATCGAAGTCCCAGTAAGCCACGAGTTGGTTCGCGCCGCCGAGGGCGTCGGGCGCCGTGCCGGTGGAAAGTCTGATAATGTCGTCCGGGCTCAGGGCGTTGGCGAACATTGCGAAATCGTCCATCTGACCGTGCATGAGGCCGTTGTTGACGGCGGTGCCCCCGATAAACATATAGCTGATGTCCGTGGGCAGCGGGGCAGTGCTTGACCCTTGGAGGAAGAGTTGGCCATCGATCCAGATCTGTTTATCGGCGCCGTTCTTGAAGAACACGAAGTGATGCCAGTCGTCCCACCAAGCCGCACCGGGATAACCGACCAGAGATGTCATGGGAGCGCTGATACGCTGGGTGGCACCGTCGCAGCAGCCGGACGTATCGAAATAGATATTGTCATTGCTCCAGGGGGTGTGAGCCTGGAAGGCGCGGTCTTGCGAGGTGGCGTGAATCCAGAAGGCGGAACTGTCCGCCATGTCGTACTTCTTAACCCAGAAGGAAAGTGCCAGCGTGTCGTTGGCGGTGACCGCGTTGAGGAAACTGGCGTTGGCGACGAGCACGCCGCCGCCGGCGGTGGTCAAGTCAATGGCGTAATCGCCGGCAACGGCACCGGGTCGGGTGCTGGCCACGAAAGTGGTCGCCCCTTGGAGCACGCCCTCGTAGCCGTTGATTGTGTCCGTGGTGATGACATCCGCCGCCCAGGTTGAACTGGCCAGGGCGAGTGCGCAGGCGAGAGTCAAGCCGGGTGGGCCGAACTTACGGTTTTGTTGGTTCATGTTGGTTTGGGTTGGGTGTTAGTTGTTACGAAACAGACATTAACGATGGAGATGGCGGCGATACTATCAGAAGCGGGGGATGGTAGAATGGACAAAGGCACGGTTTTGATGGCTTTTTTTCACAAGCGCGACGGTCGAATCGCTTTACAGCGGTTGGGTTGGGACGGCATAGTCCCTCGCGGTGAAATTGTTGGATACAACCGATCCGAGTGCGCACCAAGGTTGTCAAACCGTCTTCAGCAACACCGGTTCGGAAAGGGAACTCGAGCTGGTTGAGCGTTTTGGGATTCATCTCATCGGCCTGTACTACGCCAAGGTCGGGTCGTCGTGGAGTTCCGGCGGGCGGTTGGAAGGGGATTATCTTCACCACATCGACCTGGTCTGTTCGGGTCGGCGCCGGATCGTTCACGACGGGCAGGTGATCGAGTTGACTCCGGGCCAGGCGTGGTTTCTGCCCGGCGGCACGCCGGTCGAACGCCGCTGCAATGAAAGCTGCCGGCTTTATTTCATCAAATTCCGGTGTGAATGGCTTCCCGGGGTCGATCCCTTGCTGGATTGGCCGGATCGGCGGCCGCTTTGTCTGGGGCGTTGGGATGAAGCGCTCATCCGCGAATTCCGGCGGTCCGGAGGGACTCCCAGCATGAAGCACCTCCTGCTGTTGGAGGCTCAAATCTGTCGTTGGCTCGCCGAAGCGCTCCCCGACCTCGAACAGATCATCCGCGCGCATGTCCAGTCCCACAGCCGGTTCGAGCGTGTCTTTGAAATGCTGCAGGCCCGATTGGGGGCGGATCTGCGCGTGTGCGATCTGGCGGCGGCGATGAAACTTCCGGCATCGGCCTTTTCGATGGCGTTTCATCGGAATGTGGGGATGAGTCCCAAGGCCTGGCTGAGTCGTCGTTTGAACCAGGAAGCCATCCGACTGCTGATTCAGTCGGATGTCCCGACCAAAGAGGTTGCCCAGCAGTTGAGGTTCGCCGACGAATATCACTTCAGCCGTTTCTTCAAGCGCCTGAACGGGATTGCCCCCACGCCGTATCGACAACAATTCTTCGGCCGTCGCGGCCACTAATAATGGCGGGTCCGGCAGCCTGCGCCACCGTCTGAACGCAGAGATTTCTTCGTCGGCTTACCCGCGCAGGACGACGGGCGGCATGCTCAGGGCGCGACCGGCGTCCAGGGCAATGGCGGCATTTTCGAAGGCTGGCGCAGCCTGTACGCGATACCGAAACTCATAGCGTCCGCCGCAGGTGAGGCGGAAATTCGTTTCCCACTTGTTGTTGGTGAGCCACGAGTAGATTGGCCCGGTCGGTTCGATCCGGGTCGAGTAATTCCAGAGCCGGAGTTTGCCCAACTGCACGAGCGGCGCATCGAGGGTAGCCCAGGCCAGGCCCAAGCCGCGGCCGACCAGGGCCGCCCCGGCCTGGACACAGTAATAGTCACAACAACTGCCGGGCAACTGGTCGATTCCCGGCCGGATCGGTCCGCCGGGTTTGTCGAGGTGCCAAACGCCCTGGTCGATGGCAACCGGGAAAGCGACGTACAGCCCTTCGGGATCGGTCACCTCCGTTTTGAGGACCAGGGCGGTCAAGTCGATTTGCGGCAGATCACGATAGCAGGTGAGTTGGAGGGCGTAGCGCGTTGTGCCGGGCACTTCGTAGCTCAGTTCCCAACGTTCGAGCACGTCGCCGGTGCTCAGTCGCCGGACACTCACGCACCGGCCCGTTGACACCACGTTGTCGGGCACGTTGCGTTTCGAGTATCCGAATCCTGCGGCGGCGCCGCGATTCCCACTTGGGAACAGTTGGTAGATGGGGCAACCCAGTCCGGTGGAGCCGGGGGTGATCAGGTCCTGGTCGCTCGCTGCTTCGATGAGACGGTACCACCCGCGTGGACTATCCCAGGCCGCCCGGTAGAACGCGTTGTGGAAGCCATCGTCGCGGCCGGTGCGCGGCGGGTTCATCCGGGCCGGTTCGGCGCGGAGGGCGATTTCCTCGTTGGGTCGCAACTCGACGAGCGTGAGGATGACTCGGCCGCGCGGTGCGGGCTCGAGTTGACAGGGGAGGGGTTGGTTGAGGCCGGAAAGGACGCGCACGCCCTGCTCGAGGAGGTTGTATTCCCAATAATCCGTGGGCAGGGCCACCACCGCGCGTATGGGTTGGTTCAGGGGATTGATGACACGATAAGTGAATGGCCGGCGGGCCGTGAACTCCCCTTCACCGCGACGGCGGGTGACTTCCACCAGGGCCTGTCCGGCCAGCGTGTCGGCTTCGACGGCGTGCATGGTTTTGCGGAGAAAAACCTGGTGGGTCAGCAGCGACGCGCTGGTTGTGTCCGAGTAGCCAAAGGTGTGTTCGGCGTAGAGCGCGAGTTTGCGATCGAGGTGTTCGAGGCGCTCGGGCGAGATGACTTGCGCTTGCGGGTCGAGGGCGCGCACCAGGTGCCGGGTCCGTTGCGCGTTCCGGAAGATAAGCGTGTCGAGGGGCGTGGCGGCCACGCCATCGGACCACCAATCGGTCCAATCGCCGCGGCAGACTGGGATCTCTTTAACCGTGTTTTCGAGGTGACGGAAGAATTCGATCAACGTCGCGGTGCGGATGTGAATGCGTTGGCCGTGTTTGGCATTCCACTGCGCGATGAGGTCGCAGTATTGGTCGCCGGCCGGGCCGTTGTCGGTGTAGACGGCGTTGCCCATCAGCGGCAGGAAAGCAAAGGGATACCCGTTTTGTTCAAGATGAGCGAGGGTGGGCAGGAGCTTGCGTTCGGCCATGCTGATATCGTGGATTTCCTCGTAGCGATGGCGGGGGGGCAGGTCGAGGCCGGGAATGCCCAGATCGGTGTCGGGCGCGAGGTATCCCATCAACCCCATCACATTGCCGCGGTGATAGGGGAGGCCGTTCCAGACCAGCAACCGTTTGCCGGACGGCGATTCCCAGTAGAAAGGGGTCAGCGGTTTTCCGAGGGGCACGCCGCCGTGATGAGTATTGATGTTCATCGAGAGATATTTTACCCCCATTTCGGCGAGCAACTCACAGTAACCCCACGAGAAGCCGTTGATGTCACAGCCCATCAAGGCCTCGAGTTTCAGTCCTTCGCGCCGGGCAAAGCGCTGGGCGGGTGCGAGGGTCGAACGCAGCAATTCTTCATCGAGCAACTCGGTCATGTGAAAATAGCCCGCCGTGAGCTCGACGAGCCCCGACTTCAAGGCGCGACCGAGGTTGCGGCGCTGTGTTTGAGTGGCGGTTTGCAGGAATTGTTCGAGCGACCAAAACCCCTCGATGGTGTACTTGAAGCGGCAGTCCCGGTGCCGGCTGGACTGCTTTGGTGAGAGGGCCATCTCGATCGCCTGGCGCACGAAGTCCCGATGATACTCGGCGATCACCTCCTGGCGGTCCGTATATCCGATGTCAATGTGTGAATGTTGGATGATGAACAGCTCCCAACGGCGCTCCGGGCGAGCCTCGACCGGGGTTGGTTCCGCCGCCAACGAAGCCAGTGCGGAACCGGCAAGTCCGGCGGCGGCGGATCCCAGCGACAGGGCGCAGAACTGACGGCGGTTCAAGCCGGACGGCCGCGCAGACGCGGGGTTGGAAGGGGTTTCGGGACGGGGTTGGTTCCTCATGGCATGGGCTTGGGTTCGGTTGGTGAGAGCCTGCCGAACGGGGAAGCGTCGTTCAAGGCGAATAGGGGATCGCCTGGCGTTTCCAGCTTGAATCCGCGCCGCGGCCGCGCCACGTTCCTGCCGTTACCACATGAGTTCACAACCTGGAGTGCGATACGGTTGCGCCGTTTTGGCTTTCGTTCGGGCCGGTATCCGTGGCTGGCCGATGCGCGCGCAGTTGACGCTGCTCGCGCTCTTGATGGGCTATGGAGTTGTCGGTCGTTTGTCGGCTGACACCCGCCCTGTTGCTCAGGACTCCGCCATTCTCGATGAGCTCGTGCGCGCGGACTGGCAACGCCAGGAACAGCGGCTGGGACGTCCGGCGCATTCCCTTGAGGCGATCCGGGCCGCGCTCGATCGTTGCCGGCGACTGCTCCGCGATCTCCAGACGTTCGATGGTGCGGGAGATCCGGCCGCGGATGCCGCCGACCTGGATCGATTTGCCAAACGAGCCGGCGTGCTTCCGCCACAGGACGAAGCGGCTTTGCTCGAACTCTATTTCGAGGTCCGCGCCTTCACGCGCGAACGGGCCCTCAACAATCCTCTGGTCGCCGGTTCACCGATTGTGTTCATGGAACGGCGGCGGGCCATTGGGTACATGCTTTACGAGTATCTGGGTTGGTACTACGCGTTTGGCAACGACCCGACCAGCGGCTACAAGAACCCGCGTTTTCCCACCCCGACGCCGGGCGGCGGCGTATTCCTCCTCGAAGAACCGGGGCGCAGCCTGCGCGCCCGCGAACTGACCGCCGGTCAGCTTCCCGCAGGCCATTACATGACGCTCGCGCTGTCGGCGGATGCGAGCACAGTCTACTTCGCGTTCGCCGATCCCGCCGGCATCGATCCTTACACGCTCCCCGGCTACGGCCTGGCGCCCGCAACCTCGCCGGTCGATTACCATACCTTTCACCTATTCGCCATGGACGCCGACGGCTCGCGTCTTCGTCAGTTGACGGAGGGGCCCTGGGACGATTTCGATCCCTGTCCGCTGCCCGACGGCGGGCTGGCGTTCATGTCGACCCGTCGCGGGTCCAAGCTGCGCTGTGGCGGCGGCAGCCCGGAGGCGGTCTTTACGCTGCACCGGATGGATGCCGGGGGAGCGAACGCGCGGACGCTGTCGTTTCACGAAACGCACGAGTGGCATCCGAGTCTGCTCCACGACGGGCGCATAGTGTATACGCGGTGGGACTACGTGGATCGGAACGCGGCGAAGTTCCACGGGCTGTGGACCTGCGACCTGGACGGTTCCAATCCGGCGGTGCTGTTCGGCAATTACACCGTTCGTCCCTGGGCTTCGTACCAGGCCAAAGCGGTGCCCCATTCGCAGAAGATCCTGTTCGTCGCCGGTGCGCACCATGCCAATGTCGGAGGCGCCCTCGTGTTGTTCGACCCGTCGCGGCGGGCTTACGACCCGCAAACGGGCGAGGATCGACCCGAATCGCTCGAAGTGCTCACGCCCGAAGTCTGCTATGCGGAAGCCGACGGCTGGCCGAAGAGTTTTTTCTTCAGTCCCTGGCCGCTCTCGGAGCATTACTATTTGGTCGCCTTCAGCCATGATCCGCTCCCGGGCGGTTACACCACGCATCATCGGGATTCAGAAACCGGGCTCTACTACTACGACCGGTTCGGCAATCTCGAGCTGCTTTATCGCAAGGAAGGCATCTCGGCGGTCTATCCCATTCCACTGACGGCTCGCCCGGCGCCCCCGGTTCGACTCGTGCCCGGCGATCCGCAACTGGGAGATACCGGCGCGTTCCTGGTTTCGGATGTCCGCCAGAGTCTCCTCCCGCTGCCGGCGGGACGCCGGATCGACACGTTGCGGGTTTTCCAGTTGCTGCCCAAATCGCGCTCCGACCGCGCCGACGATCCGCGCATCGGCCATCCGGAGCAATCCAACGCCCGCATGCTCCTGGGCACCGTCCCGGTCGAGGCGGATGGCTCGGCCTATTTCGTTGCGCCCGCGCGGAAACTGCTTTACTTCCAGGCGGTCGATGAAACGGGGAGAGCGGTGCAGGGAATGCGCAGCGTGGTCTATCTGCAACCGGGCGAACGCCGCGGATGCGTTGGTTGTCATGAACCGCCGAACGCCGCGCCGCCGCCGCGCCCGGTGTTGGCCGCCGCGCGCCCGCCCTCGATCATCGAGCCGGGTCCCGAGGGCAGCCAACCATTCGGGTATCCCCGATTGATTCAGCCGTTGCTCGAGGCGCATTGCGTCCGTTGCCACGATGGGTCGGAAGGCCCGGACCGCAGCCCGCTGCTGCTGACGGGTGAATCCACCGGGCACTTCAGCCAGTCTTACGACAATCTGCGGCCGTATCTGAGCTGGCCGTCCTATGATGCCGTCACGCGTCCCGGTCAGCTCGGCGCCGATTCGAGCCCGCTCGCCGCCATCCTCACCGGTGACGAACACGGCCGGCACGTCCGGTTGCCCGAGTCCGTGCTCCGCGTTTTCTATCTTTGGCTCGACGCGCAGGTGCCATTCTACGGCACCGACGAAGAGCCGCACCTGGCCGCGCAACGCCGCGGTGAACCCATCCCGCCCCCGGTGTTGCAGTAGATCGGTCAGGGACCCGCGGGAGCGGCGTCCCGGGTGCGCATGCGGACATGACCCGCGCAAACCCAGATGTCACTGTGGCTTGTGCGGTGGGCGCCAGAGGTCGATTGGCCGATTGACGCCGGCGGGCCGATAGGGGATCGGGACTTTGGCGCCGGTAGCCGCGGAACGGTAGCCGGCGTAGAGGACTTCCTGAACGAACCGGCCATCTTCGCCGGTGGCTTGGGGCGATTCCTTGCCCCGGACGCACCTGGCGAAGTGATGCATTTCCTGGGGAAATCCGTAATTCCAGAGTTCTTCGTAAACCGGCCAGGTCCAGCCCTGGGTGGAGGGGGCTTTTTCGACGGCGTAACCGTAACCTTTCTGGCTGTAAGTTGGCAGGGCGTTGCCCATGTGCAGATCGGCATAAGTCAGGCCCTCGGAGCCGTAGACTTCGACCCGGTCTTCCATGCCGCCCTGGCGCGCCCAACTGTTTTCGATCATTCCCTTGGCGCCGGATTCGAACTCAAGGATGCAGACGGAGTCGTCTTCGCCCCGGGTTTTGTCGGTGTGGACATAAGTACCCATATGACAGAGCACGCTCTTGAGTTTCGGCCGTCCCAGAAACCACCAGCAGAAGGCGATGCCGTGGCAACCCATGTCCATGAAGACGCCGCCGCCTGACCGTTCCACATTCCAGAACCAGGGGGCGTGCGGTCCCGAGTGTTTCTCGCACTGTTTGACCAGGTAAATGTTGCCGAAGGCCCCCTCGTCGGCCATTTGTTTGGCCTTGACGTATTTCGGTGTGAAATAGAGCTCCTCGGCGTACATCAGCAGCACGCCGCGCTCGCGGCAGGTCGCGATCATCAGGTCCGCCTCTTCGAGCGTCAGGCAGAGCGGTTTCTCGCAGACGACGTGTTTCCCGGCGTTGGCGGCGTCGACTGTCATTTGGGCGTGCAAGTGGTTGGGCGCGGTGATCGTCACCATTTCGAGGTCGGGCTCGGCCAGCATGGCGCGGTAATCGGTGAACCACCGGGGGATGCCGTGCTTTCGGGCGAGTCGCTCCGCGTTGCCGGGCGTGGGCGACGCCACCGCCAGCACTTCCGCCTCGTCCGGCATGATTCGAAACGAATCCGCATGAATGTCCGCTTCGAAGCCGGAGCCGATGATGCCGACTTTGACTCGTCCTGGGTTGGCCATAACGATTTCGGGGTTCAACGGCGCAGGAATTTCGCCACCGCTTCGGTCCGGGTGCGGACCTGGAGTTTCTCGTAGATGCGCCGGATGTAGGTGTGGACGGTTTCGTAGCTGATGCCGAGTTTGTCGGCGATTTCCTTGTAGAGGAAGCCCTGGCTGAGGAGGTCCAGGACCTCCTGCTCGCGCTGGGAGAGGTTTTCGGTGGGTTGCGCGGCCGGTGGCGCCTGCTGGAAGGACTGCACGACTTTCCGCGCAATGTGCGTCGTCATGGGCGACCCTCCCTGGCGCACATCCCGGATCGCCTCGAGCAACTCGGCCCGCGGCGTGCGTTTCAACAAGTAGCCGGTGGCGCCGGCGGCGAGCGCGTTGAAGATGTTTTCCGTGTCTTCGTAGACCGTCAGCATGATGACCTGGGTCCCCGGCAGCAGCGGTTTGAGGCGCCGCACGCACTCGACGCCGTTGATGCCCGGCAGGTTGATGTCCATCAACACCACGTCGGGCTTTTGCTCGGGCAGGGTTTCGACCGCCGACTCGCCGTTGGCGTGGGTGCCGACGCAGTGGAACCCTTCGGCGCGATTGATGACGCGCTCGAGGGTGGTCCGCACCTGCTCGCTATCTTCGACTATGGCAACGGCGATGGACATGGGTTCATGCAACGGCAACGTGCCGATCGGGTCCGGCACCTTGAGGCGCGTCGGACACTTCCGGGATCATCCGCAGGAAACGCGGCATCGCAAGCCTCGAATTGAGCTGGGAAACGGGCCTAAACCGGCGTGCGTCCCCGAGGCGCCGTCAAGGAAACCAAGGTTCCTTTTCCGGGACCTGGCGTGAGGGTAAACGCCCCGCCGATTTCCTCCATGCGTTTGCGCATGTTCCGCAATCCATTTCGGGTCTGCGCCCGCCTGGGGTCCATGCCGGACAACCCGCAGCCATCGTCCTGGATTTCCAGCACCAGGTGGTCGGGTTCGAGCCGGAGCCGGATATGGACGGCGGTGGCGGCGGCGTGCCGGACGATATTGGTCACGGCTTCCTTGGCGGAGAGAAACAGATTATGTCGCACATCCGGGGGCAGGGGGGTGGCGGGCAGTTGTGCGGGCACCTCGAGGCGGTAGCGGATGTTGGCGATGGCCAGGTATTCCTGGGCGTATTTGCAGAAGTAGTTGATCAGCCCGTCCAAGGTGTCGTTCGATGGGTTCACCGCCCAGACGATTTCGTCCAGGGTACGCGTGGTTTCCCGGGCCGTCTGGGTGATCTGGCGGGCATGGGACTCGACTTCGTTGGGCAAATCCTTGTCGCTCTCGACCAATTCACCCAACAGCGACACCTGGGTGAGGCTCGCACCCAATTGGTCGTGCAGGTCGCGGGCGATGCGCGCGCGTTCGTTATCGAGAGCCTGCTGCTGTCGGAGCCGTTCGACCTGCCGATGCAATCGTTGGGTCGAGAGGTAATAGACGATGCCGACGATGCTCCCCAGCAGGACGATGGCGCCGCCGCCCATGAACCACCAGGTCCGCCAGAAGGGTGGTTCGACCACAATGGTCAATTCACAGCCCGACTCATTCCACACGCCGTCCTCGTTTGAGGCTGTGACCTCGAAACGATACTGCCTGGGCGGCAGTTTGCTGTACCGCGCCACCCGATCGTCGCCGGCCGGCACCCACGCCGATTCATGTCCGGCCATCCGATAGCGGAACCGGGCCTGTTCGGGGGCGGCGAGGTTCAGGCTGGTGTAGTGGATTTCGAGGCGTTCCTGTCCCGCCCGGAGGACGATCGGCGCCGTCCAGTCCGGCCGCAGCCGGTTCCGATCCAGCGGTTGGCTGTCGATGAACACGGATTCGATGGCGATGGGCGGCTGATGCGGGTTGGGTTGAAGCGCGGCCGGGTTCAGATAAGCCAGGCCGCTGATCGTGGGCAGCCAGAGTGTCCCGTCCACTTTGCGGGCCGGAATCGGCTGCGCACCCGAGGTGCATTCACTGGTCGGCAAACCATCCGCCCGACGGAAGGTCCGGCTGGCCACGGTTTGTGTTTGACGGGCCGCCACTGCGTTCAAGGCCCGCTTGGCGACGCGGGTGAGCCCCGCGTTCGAGCCGATCCAGAGATCGCCGGCCGCGTCTTCGACCAGGTATCCAATGCTGTTGCTCGCCAGTCCCTCGCGGGTGGTGAACTGGGTCCAGCGGTCTTCGTGGAACCGCACCAGGCCCTGGCCGGCCGTTCCCACCCAAAGCACGCCCTCCGCATCCACGTACAGCGCGGTGACTTCGTCCCCGGGAAAACCATCCTGCTTGCGGTAGACACGGAACTGCCCGTCCTCGAACCGGCAGAGGCCGGCACCCCGGGTGCCCGCCCAGATGACCCCCTCCGGTCCTTCCGTCAGCGCCCGGACTACAGGTGGCGTGAGGCCGTCAGCCGTTGGGAGGAGCCGCCAGCCCTCGGGCTGTTGATGGGCCAACCCGGCCTCGGTTCCCACCCAGAGTGTGCCGGCATGATCCTCGAGCAGCGCCAGCACCACCGGGTGAAGTTGTTCCGAGTTCGGCGCCCGTTCGAACCGCCCGCCTTGCAGCCACAACAACCCACCACCCCAGGTGCCGGCCCAGACATTCCCGGCGCGGTCGGTCAGCAAGGCGCGGATGGGCAGGCTACCCAAACCTTCATTGATGCCATAACGCACGGTTTGGCCCTGTTGCCAATGATCGATGCCGCCTCCGTTATAACCGACCCATACCCCGGACTCGGCGCCCGCCGCCACGGCTTGCACCACCAAACCTCGCGATGCCTCGAGCACCCCGAAGAACTGGCGCCGCACCCGGTTCAATCCGCCTCCGTCCGTGCCCACCCAGAGGCTGCCCTCGCGATCCACAGAGAGCGACAAGACGTAATTGTGCGACAGGCCCTGTTCCGTCGAGAGTCGGACCGCCGCACCTTCGGCGTTGTACCAGTACAAGCCTGACCCCAGGGTCCCGACCACCAGGTTACCCGCTTCGTCTTCGCAGGCCGACGAAATCGCGCTATTCCACGGATACGCGCCGTAATCGCGTTCGAGGTTTTCGCCGCGCCATTTCTGGACCCGGCCGCCGCTCATCCGCCAGTAACCCCCCGTCCGGCTGGCGAGGAGAAAATCGAGCCTGGCCACGCCGGTGGTTCTGACGGTGGGAAGTTCCCGGCCCTCAACTGCCGTGGCGGGATCGAGCGCGGACATTCGCCGGTCGGTTCCCACCCAGAGAAGGCCCGAGTCCTCGGCAATGACGGTGCGATAGTTGCTGAACAGTGAGCCGCCCACGGTCCAGACATCCACCTTTTGCCCGTCATAGCGGCACAGTTCGCCCGCCGCCGTATACAACCAGACGCGGCCTTGAGAGTCTTCACACGATGCCACCAGCCGTCCTTCCCGGGAGCCCCGGCCGATGTCGAGTGGCTGTACCTGGCCCCCTTTCACCAAGGCCGCCCCGCCGGTCTCGGTTCCAATCCAAAGGTTCGACTCGCGGTCCTCGAACAGATGCACAATCCGGCTGCTGGGGAGGCCGGGCGTGTTGTTTTCGTCGAAGACGGTGAATCGAACCCCGTCGAACCGTACCAGGCCGTTCAACGTGCCCAGCCAGAGATAACCCTCACGGTCCTGCAGCAGGGCAATTACCGAATTCTGCGGCAACCCATCGTCGGTGTCCCACGCGTCGATGGTGAATCGCGTCCTGGGCGGGTCAAGCTCAGCGGCGAAGCCGGGCGTCGCCATGGCGCCGCCATGCAAGACCAGCGCCGCGGCGATCCATACCCACGCAGCACGGGGCGCCCAACTCAAAGCGATTTCCTGCCCTTTTCCCCGGTGCGAATGCGGACGACGGTTTCGAGGTCGGAAACCGCGATCTTGCCGTCGCCGGGTTTTCCGGTCCGCGCGGTTTCGCATAGGCATTGGATGACCTCATCCACCTGTTCGGCGAGGACGTAGAAGGTGAGTTGACGTTTTGGCACCAGGCCGGCCACCTGTTCCGTCCCTTTATAGATCTCGGTGTAGACCTCGGAGTGCCCTTGCTGTTGGCCAAAGCCAACCGTCTCCGTGACTGTGATCCCTGAGACGCCCCATTTGGCCAGGGCCTGTAACACCGCCCCTAATCGGCTTGGGCGGACAATGGCTTCGATTCTTTTCATGAGTT
>JAHDYP010000028.1:29156-48672 GCA_023383055.1 Verrucomicrobiota bacterium
TACTGCTGATGCGCGGCATTCTGCAGGGTCGCCGCCACGATTGCAAGGCGTCGCGCGCCAGGCGGTGGATCTCGCCGGACTTTGGAATGGCACTCCGCCGCCGATGCGCTAAGCTGCGCGGCATGCCCGAGAAGGAGCTCAATGCCATTGCCCGCGCGTTGCGCGAGCAATATGAAAAAGGCGTCGCCGCCATCGAACGCCAGAATCTCGATTATGCCATCACCCTGCTTGACGCGGTCCTGCGCCAGGAACCGGCGTTTTACAAATGCCGCGAAGCCCTGCGCGCGGCCCAGTTCAAGCGGGCCGGCAAGCGGGGCGGTTTCTTCAAGAAAATGTTCGGCGCCGCCAGCCATTCGCCCGCCTTTGCCAAGGGACAATACGAACTTCGCACCAACCCGCGCGATGCGCTGGTGACCGCGGAACAGATCCTGAACGGCGATCCCCACAGCCTCGCCGCGCATCGGTTGCTGGCCGACGCCGCCCTGGCGGTGGATCTCCCCAGGACCGCCGTGCTCTCGCTCGAGATCGTCTTCAAGAACGCGCCCGACCGCGACGCCGCCTTGAAACTTGGCAAGGCCCTGGCCCTGGCCGGCCAGGTCCAGCGCGCCGAATCGATTCTCAGCGACCTGGTCAAGGCCTTTCCCGACGATGTGACCATCGCCCAGGCCCTCAAGAACATCTCCGCCAATCGCACCCTCAGCGAGGGCTACGATTCGCTCGAAGGCGGTGGCGGATCGTATCGCGATATCCTCAAGGACAAAGACCAAGCCATCGCCCTGGAACAGGAGAAACGCGAGGTCAAAGACCAGGACGCCACCTCGAAGCTGCTGGCGGATTATCTGAGCCGGCTCGAAAAGGAGCCCAACCAGGTCCGCTTGCTCCGGTCCGTCGCCGAACTGCTGGCGCAACGCGGCGAATTCGATCGCGCGCTGGAATTCTATGGCCGGATCCTGGCCCTGGACGGCATGGCGGAGCCGACGCTCGAACGGGCCATCACCCAGACCACGCTCAACCGCTACGATCAGCAACTCGCCCAGCTCGATCCGGACGCTCCCGACACGGAAGCGCGACGCGCGCAACTCGAGTCGGACCGTCGCGAGTATGAACTGAATCGCGCCCGATTGCTGGCGGACAAGTATTCGAACGATCTCCAGCTTCGATTCGATCTGGGCCTGCTCTATTTCAAGAATCAGCGCTGGAACGAAGCCATCCAGGAATTCCAAAAAGCCCAGGCCAGTCCCCACAAGCGCATCGCGGCCCTCAATTACCTCGGCCAGTGCTTCACCCGCCGCGGACTCCATGACCTCGCCGTGCGCGCCTTCCAGACCGCCATTCGCGAGAAGGAAGCCTTCGACGACGAAAAGAAGGAGTTGATTTACGAATTGGGCGATGCCCTCGAGAAAGCCGGCAAAGCCAGCGAAGCGATCGAGCAGTTCAAGCTGATCTACGAAGTTGACATCGGTTACCGCGATGTGGCGGGGAAGATCGACCGGTTCTACGCGCAGTCATAGCCCGAGACCGGCGCCCGGTCTCGGTCACCTCGTTCGCGTGCAATTCGAATGGGCCCCCAGGCCGTCACCGGCGTTCATTCATCGGGTGCGGGAACTCGGCTCGACGAAGAGGGCAAATTCCGAGAGAGCGGGGCAGGCGGCGGCTTTGGTGACGCGGAGACGCACCTTGGTGGTGGTGAGGGCCGGGGTGCGCACGAGTCGGCGGGCGCCGATGGCCGAACCCTTGGCGAATTCGTGCCAGTTGTTGTTTTGCCAGACATCGAGCGCCCAATCATCGATGCGTTGACCCAGGGGCAGGTATTCGCGGATCCGCACGATGTTGAAGGTGACGGGTTCTTTGAACTCGAGAACGAGCTCGGGAGTGGTGATCTCATCGTCGGTCGCCCAATACGTTTCGGCGTCGCCGTCCAGCAGGTGACGGGGGCTGAAGGCGTCGGCGGCACCGCGGATGTTGCTGGCGGTGGGCTGGGCGTTCCGTGCCAGATCCTGGCCGAAGGTTTGGGTCAGCCAGGCGCCGAACCCGCGCAGTGACTCGACGTCGCGGGCATGTAACTGGCCGCGGCGGTCGGGTGGGACGTTCAGAATGAGGTTGGCGCCGCGGCCGACCGAGGAGAAGTAGATGGCGCTGAGTTGTTCCGGGGTTTTGACCTGGTCATCCTGGTTGGAGTGGTAAAACCAGCCGGGCCGGATCGAGACATCGCCTTCGGCGGGGCACCAGACATCGCCGTCGCGATGGCCGTGCTGATAATCGGGAATACCGACCTCGACTTTCCGGCTGTTCAAGGTGTGCCAGCAGGGGTCGCCGACATCGCCGCCTTCGGAGCCGCCCCAGACGCAGTCGGCCCAGTTCAGCCGGTCGCCTTCGCGGTATTGGCCGCACCAGATGGCGCAGTCGGGCTGCAGTTCGCGGATCAGGGCGCGGACGCCTTTCCAGTCGTAGTAGGTGTTGTAGTCGATCTGACGGGTGCCGCGGGCGCCGCCGTAGTAGCCATCACCGCCGCTGGCGCCGTCGAACCACATCTCGAAGACCGGTCCGTATTGAGTCAGCAGTTCGCGGATCTGGTTTTGGTAGTATGCGACATACCCGGGGCGGCCGTACTCGGCGTGGTTGCGGTCCCAGGGGGAGAGGTAGATGCCGAACTTGAGTCCGTGCCGGCGGCAGGCGTCGGCGAATTCCCGCACCATATCGCCGTTTCCATCCTTCCACGGACTGTGCTTGATCGAGTGTTGGGTGTATTGCGACGGCCAGAGACAGAATCCATCGTGGTGTTTGGCGGTCAGAATGAGACCTTTCATTCCCCCGGCTTTGCAGGCTTCCACGATTTGATCGGCATTAAAGTCAGTCGGATTGAACACCGACGGCGATTCGTCGCCGAATCCCCATTCGCGGTCGGTGAAGGTGTTCACCGTGAAATGTACGAAGCCATAGTATTCGAGCGCGTGCCAGGCCAGTTGTCGTGGGGTCGGCACCGGACCGTATGGTTGTGGCGGCGCGACGGCAGCCGGTTTTGGCTGGGTGAGATCCGGGGCAACATTGGCGGGCGCGGGCGGGATGGCCTCGGGTTTGGGCAGGGTGGCTTCGATCTTCTGGCCGGTTTTGGCGGCCACTTCGAAATAGTCACCCACCTTGGTCACGTCGGAGCGGTTCCATTGGGGGACACGTCCGCCGAAGTTGTCGTGGATGCGTATCGTGCCGTCGTGGCGGGCGATAATACGCAGCCAGGTCGTGGCGTTGTTTTCGCGTCGGGCGGAGACGCTATGGCCGCCTTCGGTGCGCAGGTTCGAGAAGGCAGCGTTGTGCCAGCGCCACGGGGTGGCGGGGAAGATCCGGATGCTGCCGGGATCGCGGGTGCCTGGGACGGGGCTCCAGCTTTGGAGCAGCATTTCGTGAACGGCAGCCATGGCGAGGAAGTTGCCTTCGAGGGTGAAGGGGCGGTAGGTCATGCTGCTGTAGCCGGACTTGGTTTGGTCGCCGTTGGCGTGAAAGCCGTTTCGAAGAATGAAAGCGCGCGTGTAGATGTCGAGGTGCCGGAGGGCGGCTTCGGCATCGCCGATGCGGGCGCGGAGTGCGGCCATCCAGGAGAAGCTGTAGCCGCACCAGGCGCGGGTGCCGAGGGCATCCCATTGTTGGAGCGAGGCGGTGATGAGTTGGCGGTCGCGGTCGCCGCCTTCGGCAGTGATCAAGTTGAAGGGGTAGAGGGCCATGAGGTTACTGAGATGGCGGTGGCTGTCGGGCAGGGGGGTGGTTTCGTCAAGGAGCAGCGTGCCGTCGTCGGCAGCGTGCCAATCGCCGAGTTGGCGGGCCGTTTGGATCCAGCGCGAGGCGTCGGCGTGGTGGCCCAGGGCGTCGGCCATTTCCGCCATCGCGAGGAAGAGCATTTTGAGCGACATGAGATCGTAGTTGGTGTTGGGGATGAGAAAGGCGCGGTGGGAGTTGTCGAAGACTTCCGGTGAGCTCGAGAGCGGGAGTTTGAGGATGCCGTTGGCGTCGGGCTTGAGCAGGTGGAGGAGGCACTCGGCGATTTCGCGGCACCAGGGATAGGCCCGGGTGCGGAGGAACTCGTCGTCGCCGGTGTAACGCCAGTGCAGGTAAAAGAGGTGGGCGTTCCAGGCGCCCATGGTGGGGGAGAGGCTGTATTGACCCCAGCCGCCGAGGGCCTGGCCTTTGAGGCTCATGACACCGGGGACGGCGGCGCCGGGCGCGTCGTAGAAGTCCCGGGCGAATTGGCGGAAGGTGGGGAGCAGATCCCAGAGCAGGTCGAGAAAGGCCGCGCCTTCGTCGAAATGCCCGGCCGCCTGGTAACCCATGTAGGTCATCTGGGTGTTGAGATCGTTGTGGTAATCGCCTTTCCAGGGCGGGAGCGTGCCGGCGTCGGCGCTCCACACACCTTGCAGCGGTATCGGCGGGGCACCACGACGGGAGGCGGCGCCGTAGAAATAGCGGACGAGATAATAGTGCCGGAGGATTTCCGGTTGCGGCACGAAGACTTCGGATTGTGCCCAGAATTGGGTCCACCACTGGGCGTGCGCTTGGAGTTGGGTGTTGTAGGCGGTTTGGAGGGCGGCTTCGACCCGGGCCTGGGCCACCGCTTGCGGGCTCTTGCCCTCGGCGCGGGTGGCGACGGTGAGCGCGAGCAGAGTGGCGTTGTCCATCCGCTTCCAGGCCGCGCAGACGGCATAGGCAAAGCCGTCCGCCCCTTCCTGCTCGAACCAGCGCAGGCCTTCGGCTTCACCCTTGCGCGGCGGGCCGTAGCCGAGTTTCTTCACCGAATCGGGCGAGAGCAAGCGCACCTCGCGGGGGGCGGGGCCGGGGATGTGCAGGAGGGCGACCGGGCTATTGATGGTGTCGGCGTTGACGAACGCGCGGAGTTGGGAACCGTTTGTGAACCGGGCAATGCCTTCGGCGGTGGCGAGGTTCAGTTCGAAAGACTCGACCATTTGCGAGGGATCGAGCACCAACTCGACGCGACCGGCGGGCAGTTTTGTTGGCGAATTGTCGTAGTCGTAATTGGAATCGAAGACCTCGTTGAACTCGGCCATGTTGGTTTCGGCGACCATGCGTTGCATGGCGGCCCAGGTGAAGCGGTCTTTGACGGCGAGATGTCTGGGGGATGGTCGTTCGTCCCAGAGATCGCCCCGATCCAGCGAACACCGCACAGTGTGGCCTTCGCCCCAGAGCAGGAGGCCCATCGTGCCGTTCCCAAGCGGGATAGCCTCGTCCCAAGTCGAGATCGGCGCCGTGAGCTTGAGATTCAGCGTGGCATCGGGCAGTCGGGAGGAGGGCGCCGCCGCGGTGAGGACAAGCGAGCTGCAGCACAGGAGAAGAAGGAGATTCAGGGTTTTCATGGTAGGGATCTATGGGTCAGTGGAGATCATAGAAGTCATCTCATAAATGGAGGACAAGCTACTGGGGGGCCGGGACTGTAGGGGTCTTAACGACAAATGCGGGCTCGTGTAACTCGCCCCTCCGGACGCACACACTGATGAGCTGAGCTCCAGTTTATTCCAGGCGGTGAAAGGCCATCGGAGGGCAAGAGTTGGCGGAGGCACGACGCGCTCGCTATGTTGCGAAGCGTCTTGGAGTGCGGCGGCCGTGACGCCGCTTTGGCTGGGGTGAAAGGGGAGGCTGGAGCAAGGCCGAAGCGAATATGTAGTCAAAGCGCCGTCGCCGCCCGCTTTTGCGGGCTTTGCCGGCGCACTCCAAGCGGGCTGCAGGCCTGCGAGAGCCTGGGGGCCTTGGAATGCCGCGCGATCAGGTTTTTCACGCGGCGGCAGGCCGAGGGTTCGGCGGATGAACTGGACTTCCTGGGGAAGATATGGCGAACCGTCGGGACGGAAGAGGTCGTGGAACCATAGCTCGGGTTCGGGGGCGTCCTTGGGCGAGCCCCAGGGGAAGAAGGTCTGGGTGCGGCCGGCGACGAGGCCCCAGCTCCAGCAGGCGATGCGATGGGTTCTGAACCAGGGGAGATGCGATTCGAAGCGGCTGTCCAGGGTGCGGGCCATCCATTCGGTGCAGAGCACCGGGCGGCCGGATTCGCGGCAGATCTTCAGCTTGGCCTCGATGCCCGGCAAGGGGTCGTAGCCGTGAAACGAGACCACGTCCGAAAGCTCGAGCATGCGGCGGGAGAACGCGCTGTCGAAGTCCGTCCAGGCACCGATGGTCAGCGGTTGGAGGGGTTGGATCTCACGGGCCCAGGCGAAGGTGGCTTCCATGAGCGGACGGCTTGTCTCGCCCATGCCGTTGCCCGGCTCGTTGTAGAGATCCCAGGCGACCACGCGCGGGTCACGGGCGAACGCCCCCACGATGTCCTGGGCGTAACGTTTGAGCCGCGGCCAGGCGGCCGGGTCGTCCACCATTTTGAGCGGCGGGCTCGAGACCCACTGGCTGTTGTGCACGCCGGGGACGGGGTCCGGCTGCGGGCCGGCGGCGGCCACGCGTCCGGCGAAATTGCAGTCGTCGAACAGAATGGGCATGACGACGATGCCGTGGCGCTGGGCGATCTCGAGGAATCGGGCGAGGCGGCTTTTGAAACCGGCGGCGTCGGCTTCCCATACCACGTAGTTCAGGAACACCCGGACGGTGTTGAACCCGAGTGAAGCGGCCCAACCGAGCTCGCGGTCGATGGTCGGCGGATCGAACGTGTCCGCCTGCCACATGGCGACGTCGTTAACGGCGGTGGAGGGAAGGAAGTTGCAGCCGACAAGCCACGGTTGTTGCTCGTACCAGGTCCAGGCTTGCGCGGGCGTCCACTGACCGGGGGTCAGTGCCCGGGGAAGCGGGGCGAGCATACGTTCCAAGCGATCGGCGCGCGCGATCCGCTGGCCGTCGACGAACAGCTGCAACCCCGCGCCGCGGCGGTATTTCGTGCCGTCGCGATCCCAGAGCACGGTCAACTGGCGGCCGTGGTAGCGGACGCGATCGAGGCAGAACCAGTCCCAGGCGCCCTCGGGCACCAGGGGATTGAGCTCGAGCAGATCGTCGGGCCGGGGACGCAGCCCGACCACGCCGGTGATGATCAGGTCGCAGAAGGTCGAGTGATTGTAGTCCTTGCCGCGTTCGTCGGGCGGTTGCCGGCGTTGTTTCAGAAGTGTTCGGGCAATCCAATCGCCGTTGAACGGGTTGAGGTTTTCGTCGATCCAGGGTTGGCGGGATTCGATCCGTTCGAGTGCCACCCCCTCACCCCCGCCTTCGCCGGGAGGCTTCGGCGAGGCAAGCCGGCCCTCTCCCCCGCTGGAGGCGGGGGAGAGGGAAGACGGTTCGGAGGGATTGGTTGCTCCGGGTGGGAATTGGCGGAAGCGGTGGCTGCGCACGTAGCCTTGGAGCGTGCTCCAGTAGTCGGCCTTGGTGACGACATCTTGTGAGTAGTGGTTGAGCAGGTTGGCGAGGGCGGTGAGCGTGACTGAGGTTGCGAGCGGCCAACTCGGGCCGTTCCACTGGCATTCGTGTCCGTGATAATTGACGGCGAAACCGGGGTGCCGTTGCTCGGCCGTCGTGGGGCCGAAGGGGGCATAAAAGCCGAGAGGATCCATGAGTTGCCGCCAGGCCACGGCCTGCTCGGCGTCGGGCAGGTTGAAATACCAGGGCGTGTACCCGTGCAACTCGCGTACATTGGCCAGGGTCGATTGCCCGCGCGGCAGGACCAGGTAGAACTGGGCTTGCGGATCCCAGAGTTTGGACTGGACGAGAGCCTTGAGCGTGGCGGCTTTTTCGCGCCAGGCGCGGGCGAGATCGGGCTGACCGTCGAGTTCGGCGATGCGACTGATGGCGAGGGCGTCGCCATATTGGTAGCTATTGATGGTGGCGCGGCAACCGCTGCCGCCGATCGACACTTCCATGCCGTCGTTGCCGTCGTTTTGCCAGAAGAGCCCGCTTTCATCGAGGTGACTCGCTTCCCAGGCCTGGTAATTGGCGATCAGATCGGGCAACAACTCCCGCGGCAATCGCGTGTCGCCTTCGACCAGGCTGCGGGCGTAAATCGCGTCGGCGGCCCAGAAGCTGTATTTGCGCGGTTCGCCGCCGCCGCGAAACCAGAAGCGGGCGTAGTCATCGAGGTAACGGGGATCGTGGAGCCAGCGGCCTTCGTAGAAATGATGACCGGCGGGGCAATTGATCGAGTTATGTTTACCGGCCCACGGCACCGGGGGGAGAAACTCAGTGATGATGAAGCCGTCGGGCGTCTGTTTGACGTGCTTCCGGTACGTCCACCAGCGGAAGTAGTAGATCTCCTCAAGGTCCCGGTCGGGGCATTCGAGCAACGGGACGTTCCGCGCCAACCAGTCCCATGCTTCGGCATTGGGGATATGGTTGACCACCGTCTCGCGATCGAGCCGGTTGAACGCTTCGACGTGGTGCCGGAACAGGTCCGGTCGGAGCACCGCGCCGATGGAAGGGACATTGGGCGTCCGTTCGGCCGGGGCGACCGCCGGTTCACTGGGAAGGGGTATGGCGGGTTGATCCGCGACGCCCGTGACGTGGACTCGCAGCACGTGGAGGAGGAGGCAGGCCAAGAGGCCGATGCGTGCCTTGAGGGGAGCTGCGAGGTTCATGGATGGCTTCGTCGGTTTCGCGATCTTAGCTTGTGCTGGCTGACGGGCTGGTCGCTGCGCATTGTGTACGGTCCACGGATCGACGCAAGCGTCCGTTATGGACCGCGGTGCCGCCGCACCGCTTTCGGGTGCGTTCGATTGCGCAAGCAGCACTCGATCGTCACCGAACGTTCGCACCCCTCGCAAATCGGCAGAGGCCTGCCGCACTCCAAAACCTGGCGGAAGCACAACGCGCCTCGAACCGCGCGGAGCGTCTTGGAGTGCGGTGCCCCCGCACCGCTTTCACTCCAAAACCTGGCGGAAGCACGACGGCCCTCGAGCACGCGGAGTGTCTTGGACTGATACGGCGGCGTTGACGCCGATTTGGCTGCGGCTGAAGAGCGCCATTAACGATCCACCATCAATCCCTGGGGGGCCGGGTGAGCCGGATGCGGAAGAGCTTGTCGCGGTCGCAGACCAGCCGGCCGTCGCGGACTTCGAGCTCTGCCGCCTGAATGGCCGTGTGCCGATTGGAGAGCGGGGAGACTCCACCGCGTTCGGGGGCGTCCTCGGTGTAGGGATGGGTGAAGTAGATGATGAAGGCACGGTCGCCGCAGACGACGACGTCGGCGTGCTTGCCAATGGTGGCGTCGCTGTTGCGGGTGCCGGGTTGGTCGAGAATCTTGCCCTGGTAGGTCCAGTCATCGAGGTCGGCGGAGCGGTAGACATCCAGACCGCTGTTGGGATCTTTGATCAGCCAGTAGGTGCCCTGGAAACGGAACGCCTTGGGGCCTTCGCCGTAGAGTTTCGAGATGCCGGGATCTTTGACGGGCGTCCAGGTCTTCAGGTCGTGACTTTCGACGGCGTAGGTTTTCGAGTCGTGGCCTTCGTCTTTATACCACATGCGCCAGGCACCATCCGGCCGGCGGATCAACGTGGGGTCAATGCAATAGTCCGACGACAGCGGCACGCGTCGTTCGAGGTTCCATTGCCAGAGGTCGGTGGAGGAATAGTGCAGGACGTGCCGTTGCCCACCCCAATGGCGATGGGTGTGGGCTGGTCCAGGAACGTAACTGACGAAGAGGTGATACCGACCGTCGTCGTCGCGGATGACATCCGGCGCCCAGAACGAATACTCAGGATCGGCGGCGGTGAGCGTCAGGGTGCCGCGATAGCTCCAGGTCAGGCCTTCGTCGCGCGATTCGGCGACACCGATCTCGGTGCCATGGCACCATTCGACGCCTGGCAGATCGAGCTTGGCGCGGCGTTGGGTGTAGAGCATCCACCAGGCCTGTCGGTCTGGGTGCCAGACCAGCACCGGGTCGGCGGCACCGTCGTAGACCGGGTCGCGATAGAGTGGGGCAGGGGTGAGCTCGAGGGGGATCTCCAATCGATCGAGGTCCACGCCCATGGCGTCGAATTGTGCGGCGGCGTTGAGGAAATGCGCGGTGATCCAGAAGACTGTCCAGTGTTCGCTATAGCCACCCCGGAGTCGGAAGACGTCGGTCATATCACCGGACTGGCCGAAGTTGGTCTGTTGGATTTGTTCGCCCTGGCTGCCGGTGGGATCGATGAGCTGGCCGCAGCTGAGGTACATGACCGCGGCGAGGCGTTTGAGGTCGTCGCGTCCGAGGTAATCGCCCATGCGCCAGATCTCGGGGGTGAACAGCACCGCGTAGACGTCGAGGTGCTGGTTCTGGGCCGAGACGATGGTCCAACCGCGGGTCTTGAGCTGATGATCGCGGAGGCGGCCGGCGGGCAGGTCGATGTCCCACAGCACGGTGTAGGTCAGCGCGACATCGAGCGCATGCGCGGCCCAGTCGAGATAGCGCGGGTCGCGGGTCAGTTCGTAGACGGCGAGGAAGGCCTGGAACCCGGCGAGCGCGCCTTCCTTGTCTTCGCAGCGGGCGTCGAGGGTGCCGCCCCAGTAAGGTTCCCGCATGTCGAGATGGCGGGCGGCGTAATGCTCTGCGGCTTTGAGGGCGGCGCGACGGAACTCGGCGTGGTTGAAGAGTTGCGCGGCGTGGCAGAGGGGCGAGACGTAGAAGGCTTCGGCGGTCGAGACGGGGCGCCAGTCGTCGCGAAGGATGCGTTGGGCATGGACGGCGCACGCCCGTTGCAGGAAGGACTCCCAGGATTCGGTGTTGAGGCTGCCGTGGGCGCGCGCGGCGCGGATGGCACGCGCGAAATTTTCCATTGCCTGTCCCTGGGACACGTGATCCTGCTCGGACCAGCTTCCGGATTCGGCGGTGTATTTGAGGAGAAAACCGTTTTCATTGAAGGGAGCGGTGGCCAGGTGGTTCATGGCGCGGACGGCGCGATCCACGGCGGCGGGGTCCTCGAGTCGGGGGGCGAGTTGGATCAAGGCGTTGCCCAGGGCGGCGGCCTGGCCGCACCAGCCCATCACGTAGTGGGTTCCCTCGACGTAATCGGGGTACATCTCGAAGCCCGGGTCGAGGGGCCGATCCCGAAACCGGGAGAGGGCGAAGCGGTATTTGTCCTGGATGACCTGGTCGAAGGTTGGCAGGCCGTCGAGGCTGTAAGGCGAGTGCAGGCGCAAGGCGGTGCGGAATGGCTCGCGGAAACCCGAACCCGGTTCGACCCGGGGAGAGGCCTGCAGGAAGAACGTCTTTTCGATCACGGCGCCGGGGCGGAGGGTGATCCAGGTGTCGGGGTAGGGAAGGAACTTCTGTTGGAGCGCCTTGACCACGCTCGGCTGGCCGTTGGCGGTGCACGGGCCGGAGAGCAGTGTCAGTTCGGTTGCCGTCTCACTGGCGACGACGCCGAGCGACCACCATTGATCGCGTTGATGTCCGGCCGCGACGGGAGAAGGGAGTGTGTGGAGGGTGGCGCTACGAAACGCGGCGTCGGCCGGCCATTCGATGCAGGCGAACGGCGCGGCATATCGGTGCTCCTCGAACAACGAAGCGTCGCCCGGCCGGCCGGGGTGGACGGCCACGGCGCCTGCGCCGGTTCGTGCTCCAGAGGGATTTCCGTAATAGAGAATGCCGGGCAGCATCGGTTTGGCATTGGTGGCATCCGGGGCGAGCCAGCGGACCGAGAGCGTGCAACGGGGCAGTTCGACTTTGCCACGCCAGGTGAACCGGCGGACGCCGCGCACGACGTCGCCTTCGAGCCGATAGGCATCCAAGAGTTCGAGCCGGCCTTCGGGCAGTTCGAGGTGGCCGGATGCGCGGGTCCACGATCCTTCGCGCCAGACCCGTGCGGGGTGGGCATGCACCCAACCGGCGGGCCAGCCGTCGGTCCAGTTGGTGGCGACCGACCAAAGACCTTCCGGTGGCGAGGTGAGGAGGATTTGGCCATCGGCGTGGATGTGGATTGGCTGCGCCGGTGGGTCGCCGACGGTCAGGGAGAGCGAGCCGTGGGCGGTTCCCGCGGGGCAGAGCAGTGCGGTTCCGGCAACGATCAGAATGACGACGGTCAACTGAGCACTTCGGCGGGAGCGACGGGGGAGGAAGGGGGCGAGCGGGCGCTTTCGGGGGAGGGCAGGTCGAATTGGATTCATGAAGGCGGGGTGAAGTCAGGGTTGATGATCGCGGCGGCCCTGTTGCATCCAATCCCAGAACGCTTGGCGCCAGAGGGCGACGCGTTGTTGTTCGTGGGGCGTGGCGGCTTGGCGGGCGGCTTCATCCATGAGTTGTTCGAGTTCCCGCATGCGGTCGGGAGTGCCGAGGCGTTCCCAAGCCGCCTTTTTCCAGTCGATGCCATCCCGGCGACGATAGGGCGGCGGGTAATTGGCGGGGTCGCAAGCGATGGTTTCGAGGCGCAGGTAGAACTGTTTCATCGGTTCGCCGGCCGGGCCGAAGTAAAGCTCGAAGAACTCGGCGATGAGGTCGTCCACGTTGACCTGGGGATCGTCCCAGATCTTCGCCATGACGTATTGCTCGAGTTGATCCTGCTCGCCGCACTCGAAGATACCGCGGACACCGTCGCGGAGGAACAGGCGCATGGCCTCGGCGGTTTGGTGGACCATGACGTGGGGGAAACACTGCCAGCGATCGATCAGCGCCGGTTCCATGGGGTGATGGTAATAGACCCAGAGGAACATGGGCGCCTGGGTCTTCTCCTGCCAATCCCGATAGAACCGCAGGTCGTTCTCCTTCATCTCGGGATGGACCGGGTAGTAACAGGTGTGCAGGCAGGGGGCGACGGAGACATTCGGTTCTACGGGAAACGTGGGCGGCAGGGCGTAAGCCCAGTAGGCCAGCGTGGCGATGTATTTGTCCGGGTGTGTCTGCCGCACCTCGCGCGCGACGGCGTTGACGAAGGAGAACCAATAATCGCTCATCTCGCCGCTGCTGAAAAAGCCGGTCCGGCGAGCGGCGCCGCCCTGGAGCAGCGCGGCGCAGTTCGGGCAGTTGCAGAGGTTCATGTTGTCGTCGGGCACCAGGGCGAAGTAATCGCCCAAGGCCTTCCAACCGGCGGGCAACTCCGACTTGCCGTCGAAATAATCGCGGGCCATCTGCGCGACCTGTTGAACCAGCTTCGGATGGGTGTAACAAAGCTGCGAACCCCGGCTCCGCGGGTTCTTGGACTGGTAATCGGGATCGGTAAAATGCTCCTTGATGGTGGCGGGGTGGAAGGTGTGGTTGCCGGACCAACGCTCGCCGCCCTGCCGAATCCGCCGCCAGTAAAGCCGGACCTGGTCCTGGGTGAACTCGCCCCATTGGGTGCGCAGGAACGGCCAGTTCCCGCCTGGCAGCGCGCTGCGATGCTTGAGCGCCGGCGAGCGCCGGATGTCGGTGCCGATGGCGGAAACGTCAGTCCGGGAAGGGATAATCGTGGTCAAGGAGGAAGGTCCGTACCACCGCACGCCGCAGAAGCGCTCGAGGAAATCGTAAGTGGCCAGGCAGGTGCCCTGGTCGTCATAGAGGCCGGGCAAATCGATTTCGCCCACGCTCCGATCCGGCAGGCCGACGGTCTTCCAGTAATCGAGGCGATGCCGCAGGGCCGCGAGCGATTCGCCCACCATGGGGCGGCCTTCCAGCTTCCGATTCGCTGCCGTGTCCTCCCAATCGCGCCCCATGAGAATGACGGTCTCCGGACGAAACGCGATGAGATATTCCTGGGGCGGGAAATCGGCGCCGCGGAGGCCCAGTGCCCGGGTGGCGGCGCTTTCGCCGACGAGGATACGGCGGCCCTCGACTTTCGCCTCGGGGGAGCGGATGGGAATCTGCGCCCCTGAGATCCGCAGCAGGTGGAACTGAAGTTCCAGCGCGGCGAGCCGCGCGGCGGGGTTCGGTTTCTCGGCGATCACGATCGTACAGGCCGGTTCGCCTCGTCGGACAAGATCGAAGGATGCCGCGTCGGCGATCGGTTGCGCACCGCAAACGAGTGGCGAGATTGCGCACAGTACGGCGGCGATGAAAAGGCGCTTCATGGTTTTGCCCTGGGGATGGGTTTATTGGTTGCCGACAGGCTGCGCAAACCGATTTCGCCGGTCAAGGTGAATGGCTCTGCGAGAGGGGCGATAGAGGGTGAAAAGAGAAAGGAGAGCTATGCCTCACCCTCCAGCTTTTGCCCCAGGTCTTTTACCTTCCCTTGAGCTGTGGTACAAGGAATGTGCGCACGAGACGATTACCATCCGACCCAAACGCCCGAAAGCTGAGTTGGTCCGAGCCGCGGGCGGCAACCTGAACCGCTGGATCAACGACCTGATCGAGGGACCGCTCGGCCCGCGCAGCGTCGATTGGAAGGCGCATTTCGACCGGCCAGCGACCGGCCGCAACTTCCGCCACGAGGCGGTGGACATGGTGCGGGCACGCAATCGTTGAAGCGAGAAAAGTGAGGGTTGGACGAAGGCGGTTACGGGACCTATCGAACGGCCGAGCTGCGTCATTCCGACCGGCGGCTTGCCGCTCAGGCGACGGTTACATTATCGGGGAACCCGGGACAGAACCTGGACTTCGGAAGCGCTCCTGACTGGCTGAAGAAACTCATCCGGCCCTGTTCGTCGCAGTACCAGAACTCCAATGCGCCCTTGTCGAGGTAGAGTCTGCATTTTTGGGCGATCTCCTCCGGGGTATTGGATGGCGACCAGACATCGACACAGATTTCCGGGGCGATCGAGCAGCTAATCTCGTCCGCGATGATTCTGAAGCGTTCGGGTGACGCCCACACATCATCGGCCACGATGGTGCCTTCCGTAGTATCCACGGCGCACTCGGTCAGAGCTTCCCCGTGGGGCAGGAGCGATTTGAGCAGGAAGGCGATTTTCGCCTGACGTTTCCGGCAAGTGCGGGGTGGGGTCGATCGAGGTCCCAAGATCGCTGGAAACTCTTCGCGCGCTTTGAGCAGACGCGAGAGCGCCAGATCGTCGGTCAGTTCGCCCAGGGGCGGCCGGTTCACCGCCAGGCGCAACGCTTCGAGTTCTCGGGCGGCCCGGGCCAGGGTTCCGACTTTAGAAAGTGGGTCCACGCGGAGCGAGCTTGACAAGGTGTTTATGAGGGCCACAGTTCCGATCATTCGCAAAACACAGGCCCCTAACAGGGCTCTGCTTCCCATTAACCTCGACTATCATCTATGAAGACTCGAATCGGTTCCGGCTGGGCCTCGTTCGTGGCCATGGTCATGGCTTTTTCGGCCGCAGCCCAGGTTACTCCTGAAGACGGCGACTGGAGCGCACAAACCGTCAGCATCTTGAACACGCCTCAGGCCCAGCTCATGGTCCGGGTTGGCGACATCGATAATCTGGGATTCGGCTGGCCGGAGGGGTTTGATCCCTTTTCCGGCGAAACGACGCCAGCGCATACGTACCCCTGGGAGGTGGACCCCCTGGAAACAGCTGGCACAGACCGCATCATGGTCGTCACCAGTTACGAGGGCAACCCGCCTGCCGGTCAGGATGGGTATACTTCGTTCACCCAGCGGCCGGATAACGCAGTTCGCCCCATCGTTTTGACATACACCCTGGGTGGTGTCTCGCTCCAAAACGCCGCCCTGCAAATCTTCCTGGATGACTTCCAGGCGCCGGTCTGGCAGGCGAACTACCAGGTGACCGTCAACGGGCAGCGCGTCGCCGGACTCGAGGCTTTGATCAACCAATTGTCCCAGACGGGACCGGTGGGCCGACTCGTCACGTTCGAGCTGCCATCTCAATTCTATGCGGCCGTCGCTTCGGGCCGCCTCGAGTTCGAATTTGACGATCGGACGACGGGTGCTGGCGATGGCTACGCGATTGATTTCATCAAGCTCCTGGTGAACCGCACCGGGGCTTTGAGCACCGGCACCATCACGGGAGTCGTGACGGCGGCTGGAACCGGGCAGCCGATTGCGAACGCCGTGGTCACGAGCTTTGACCGGCAGGCGACCACGGACGCCGCCGGCAACTACACGCTGACAAATGTCCCTGCCGGTCTGGCGTACGTGACGGCCAGCGCCGCAGGGTACGAGAGCGCCTCTCGTTTTGCGGAGATCATCGTCGGGCAGACCACCCCTGACGTGGACTTCGTTCTCGCGGTGGATACGACGTTCCGACTTAATATCTATGTCGCGGTCGAGTTGGAGTTTTTTGCCCGGCAGGGTGAGAACTACGTGCTGCAGTATTCCGCCGACCTGACGACCTGGCACAACGATGAGCAGATCACCGGCAGCAACCAGTGGGTGAGCCGCCTGCGGTCAACGCGACCCGCCACGCAGCGCTACTGGCGTGCCGAGCGACTTTAGGCGCCAACTCGTCCAGCGCCACCGCACCGCGGGCTCGCCCGTTCTGTCGGGCATGATCCCGCGCCCACGGCAGGCGGGGTTCAAGATCATGCGGTGGGAGCTTTGTCCGCCGAAGAGTGCGCGAACACCATCGGCCGGTCGAGGTGAATGGACTCTCGAGTCCTGCAACCAGGAATGTGTCGTCGCCAACGTGGCTCAGTCGACCGGCCCGGGGCGAACGATGCGCGGGGCGGTTTTGACCCTGGGGCGTACCGCGAGCCAATCGACGCCGGGGAACTCGGGGTCGTCGATTTCGCGGACTTCCTCGAGGCCGCGGTACGGCGCCATGGTATCGACCCAGGCAATGAGCCGTTCGAGATCTTCGCCCGTGACCTGAACGCCATGGTGCTCGCCACTCGAGGCGAGTTGGATGAGGCGGCTGCGGTAGGAGAGCGCGGTCATGGGCGGCGGGGTGCGGTAGGCCCGGGGGTCGCGTGGATCGTAACCTTCGATCATGAGCATGTCCGCGTAACCGAAACCGGGCGGCGGATTCTCCGGTTTCCGATAAGGCTGGCCCCAGGTCGGATTGCCGGTCAGCAACAGGTAAGGCGCCGAGAAAATGAGGAATCCCGGGCGATCGGTGAAATCGACCACCTGGCGGGCCTCGCCGTCGCCCTGGTGGCAGGAGGCGCAATGCCGGTCGAGCACCGGTTGGACAAAGCGCGGGAAACTGACGGTTTCGTCGCCCCAGGGCGGTGGGGTGATCGGCTGTGGGGCGCGCGCAAGGGCCAGGGCGCCCTGTTTGAAGTCAGGCGTCCGGCTGTGCGATTCATGGCAACCGAGACAGCCGCGGCTTTCGCCGGGCATGACGTTGACAAAGCTGGGCATCGTCTGGAGGGCGCGCCCCTTTTCGTCCAGGAGTTGGAAGTGCAAGGCTGTGCCTGCCGGCGCGCGGAAGGCCACGGAACCATCGGCCTCGATCGGGACGGTGCCGAGAATGCGTTTGACCCCTTCGGATTGCACGGCCGAGATGACGGGACCGGTCGAGAGGTAAGGCCGTTTATACCAGTAAGTATAGGTCTTCGGATCGATATTCAGGATGCGGAGATGGCGGGCGCGACCGGACAGCTCGGGAGGCGCGCCATGGTAAACATTGGCCGAGAAGATCACGCCTCCCGCCGGCTCCAGCCGTTCGGCGCGCGTGGGCCAGGCCACACGGTCCAGCAGCACGGGCGGCTCGGGACGGGGCCGGAGCGGCTGGGCGTAGAAAATGTGATGCTCGCCTTCGTAGATCAGTTCGCGATTGCCATGCACGTCCATCAGGTACAGCACGAACTTGCCGTTGCGGTCCGCGGAGACCAGGAAGTCTTCCTCGCTCAAGGGGTAGGGCGAGTAATAGGCGCGGTAAAGCCCGCTCGAGGTGAAGGGAAAACCCGTGGTGGTCGAAGCCAGCCGGGGGTAACGGGGCGATTCGATTGGATCCACGGGACCGTCGCCGGACTCCGGCCACGAGACATCCGCGGTCACCTTGGTCAGGCCGTCGGGGAAGTTGAATCCCTGACGGGGATCGATCATGCCCACGGAGCCGGCGAACCAGTTGTGATGGGCGCTGCCGGTGAACATGATTCGCCCGCTGCCGGGGATGGCGCGGGCATCCTTGATCAGATCCGGCCAGACGCTCTGGTTACCCCAGACGGTGCTCACCTGCGTGCCGTCCGGGTTGATGGTCCAGAGGCCGACGGCGCGCCACAGCGGTTTGTCGGTGTATTCCCAGCGCGAGTAAAGCACCCGGCCATCGGGCAATATCGAGGGCAGATAATCCGGCTCCATGTTGGCGGAGAGCAGATAGACGTGCTGACCGTCCCGGTCGGCGCGGGCGAGGATATAGGCGTTGGTGGGCGGCATGCAGCGGACGTAGGTATGCCCGCGGGTGGTGGTGAAGAGAATGTGCTCGCCTCCCGGCAAGTAAATGGGGTCCAGATCGTCGAAGGGACCATCGGTCAACTGGCGCAACCCGGTGCCGTCCGCGTTGATCTCGTAAAGGTGAAACGATTTCTCGTTGTGCGGCATGAACGAGACCAGCAACTTCGAGGCGTCGAAGGAAAGGTCGAACCGCCAGAAGTTCCCGTGCAGCGGCGCTTGCGGCATCAGTTGTCGCAGTCGCCCTCCAGGACCGAGTCCCTCGAGCACCAGCAACCGGCCGCCGGGGACCGACATGTAGCCGAGCCGGTGTCGGGTCTCGTGATTCCATTCCGAGCCTTGCGGGTAGGGCCGATCAATGAACACCACGCTGTCGAAGTCGAGCACCGGATTGGCCAGCACCATCGCGCGTTTCAACTCCCGCACGCGAACGTAGAGCGCCGGATCGGCGGCGGTCAGCCTGGCGGCTTCCGTTTCGAGGACTTCGAGAGCGGCGCGCTCGGCGGTAAAGTCGACCTTCCGAGGATGCTTGGCCGTCATCCGGTCCGCCAGGGCGCGCGTCGACTCGAGTTCGTGGCGGATCCGCTCCGGCGTCGGGTCGCCTCCGGCCTGATACAGCCAGTCATGTCGCAGCAGCTCAGCGGCTTCCGCGGCCGACCGCGCGCGCGTTGCGGGCGTCGCCGGACGGACATAGGGAGCCACGCGTTCATGGATCACCGGGCGGAAGTCAATGCGCCTGGCCGCCTCGATCATCAACTCGATCCTCTCGGGAGTGAGCCGTGCCTCGTCCTCGCCATCGATCAGGTCCCGCAAACGTTGGGCGAGGGTCTGCGCCTCCCGCCACCGCTGGATTTGTTCGGGGGTCTGCTTATCCCACTGGGATTCGGTGAGCGGCATGTACTCGAGCAGGAGATCGGCCAGCAGATCGCCATCCCGCCCGAAGCCGATCCATTGCTCGAGCGGAATGCCGGCGGCGGCGAGCCGATCGATCACGCGCCGGCTGTGTTCGAGGTGGATCCATCGGTCGCGCGGCACGCCGGCCGCGGTTTGCAGCGGCGCCTCGGAAGGCCAGGTGCCGGCATGGCCGCGCGCCGGAGGGCTCAATCCCGCCATCGCCACACAGTAACGCGTCGGCAGATCGATCACCCAAAGCGCGCCCGTGTCCCGGTCCAGCACCGCGTAATCGTCCCCGGACGTATGGGCCGACTCGAGATTGGAGTAGACCGTCAGCCGCACGTTCTCCAACGGTTCGGCGCCGAGGTTGCGCAGGACGAACTCGACACCCGCCACCGGGCCGAGTCCCATCCGCGCGGTGATTTCGAGGCGCAGGGCGCGATCGGAAGTCTGGAGCGCCACGCGGGCTTCCACGGGCGACACCCGGGCGAGGGGTTCGA
>JAHDYP010000028.1:48682-55065 GCA_023383055.1 Verrucomicrobiota bacterium
CGAGGTTCTCCGGCGCGTGATTTTGAATGGGTGTGCCGGCGCGCCGCCCGTCATAGTGCGCATACCATCCGAACCGGCTCAACTGCCCTCCGGGTGCGCCTTTGAAGCTTTGCCGGATGCTTTCCCAGAAGAAGTGACCCGGTCCCTGCAAGGCGAAATCCGTGGAGTCGTTTTCGATCCAGACGGTCTGGTCCGCCGCGCCTTCGCGCTTCGCCGGCGGATCGGGCCTGGTTGCGGGCACGGACCCATCGCGCGCCTCACGGAGCCGGGCGGCCGTCTCCTCGTAGTTCGCGCCCATCACAAAGAGCACGGTTTCGCGGGCGGACTGGCCCGGTTCGAGAGAACCGAGCTCCCAGGTGAGCGATCCGTCCACATTGCCGGCCGCCTCCTGACCGACGAGGCACGCGATGTCCCATAGCAGCAGAGCGAGCAAACAACCGATACATGACGGCAGGCGGTTCATGCAGGATTGCGCGCACGATAGCGCCGCCCGGTGGGCGACGCGAGCGGAAACGTGCCGGTGTGGGTGAGGACATCCTCCGGCTGACGTCAACCCATTGGAACGGAACAGCCCCGGCAACTCGATATCGGCCAAGTGCGATTTCAGCATGATGGGCGCCGCGGAAGTGTGGGTCAGGGTGTGGCGCTTTGGCGTCAGCTTATGGCGGGGTGTGTCCGTTGGCGTGACCGTCGTAATGAGCGGCCAGCCGTCTTTCGATTCGCCGCAACCAGCGCTGGCGCTGCGCAAACTGGGGGTCCTGCAGCCAGGTAGCGTTGCACGAGTTCCCTTTGATCGGGATCGCGGACGTCCGCCCGGGCAAAGAAACCTGCGCGTGTGGCCGTGCGGTCGGCCAGCAAGTCGGGTTGGTCGAGCAACAGTTGCAGCGTGGCGGCGGGTTCCCGTTGCACCAGCCGACCGTCGGGATCGACACTAAGATCGAGGTGAGTGGCGGCGTCGGCTCCGGAGTCGAGGAATTCCAGACTCTGGGGGGGCGACACCTTGAACGTAAATCCAAGAAATGTGCGGGCTGGCGGCCTCTGGTTGGGGTGGTTTCAGCATAAGCGGAGAAATTTATGACTTTTGCGCACGCTCGGATTCTGTTATGGACGGGGCGAACCTTTTCATTTTGTGAACGACGCGCCCCGGCTACCGTTGACCAGAACCGTCCCTGAAATCCTCTCGCGGCCGCCGGCGGCCGTGTCGAGGCTGAACTTGAAGCAGCGGAGGCGGCTGGCGATGCGGTTGGGGATCAGGCTCGGCGCCATGGCCCTCCTGGGGAGCATGGGGGTGCGAGCGGCTGACTACCATGTCACGAGTTCCGAGACGCTGCAGGCGGCGCTGACGCAGGCGGCAAGCAACGGGACCGCGGACACGATCCACGTCGCCAAGGGCTATTACCGCGGCAACTTCAACTACCAGAGCGATCAGCCGCAAGGCTTGACTCTCGTGGCGGAGGCGGGGGTGACAAAAGAGGATGTCGTCATCGACGGTGCCGGCACCGGTCGGGCGATGAATCTGACAAGTGCTGGCGCGGCCGATTTGAACGTCGCGGACCTGACCTTCATTCGGGATTGCGGCGGCATGGACAACGCCGCCTTGCGGCTATCGACGGTCGGGGGAAAGGTGACGGTGCAGCGCTGCCAGTTTCTGGGTTCGACAAACCAGTTGGGCATGGGCCTGGAGATTGCCGCTGGTCGCGACGCGATCGTGCGGGATTGCACGGTACGCCGGACGGACTATGCGGGCGGGGGTGGCATGAGCATCTCGGTCACCGACGGGGCGCGGGTCGAGAACAGTGTGGTGGCGGGAACGGTCAAGAATGGCGGCTGGGGGATTCGGGCGAGCAGCGCGGCGGGGCAGAGTTGGATTGCCGGCAACAGTGTGTCGACGAACCATGGCGGTTACGCCGGGGGCGGGATATACCTGGCGGGGACGGGGGTGGTGAGCAACAACGTGGTTGTCGGCAACCGCGGAGCGGGTAACGGGGGCGGGATCTATGTTGAAGGCACGGTGACGATTGCAGGCAACCACGTGGCGGGCAACTCTTCGGCGGTTGCGTACGGATATCTCAGTGGGGGCGGGATTTACGCCGGCGGAACCGTGGTGATCAGTAACAACGTCGTGCTGGGCAATGCCGCCGACTCTGGCGGCGGCATTTCTGCCACGGGGCAGGCGACGATCGTGGACAATACCGTGATGACCAATGTGAGCGGCGGCCAATTGGGCGGTGGGATTTACGCCGACGGCACGGAAGTATTCATAGGGAGAAACCTGGTGACTGGCAATTCCGCTGCCTCAGGCGGCGGGGTTTACGCTTCCGCCAGTCAGGTGACCGTCAGCGACAACAGGGTGATCGGGAATACGGCGCTATTCAAAGGCGGTGGGATTTGCTGCGAAGGGGGTGGGACGAAATCTATTGGTGGCAATCGGGTAATGCGTAACCACGTCACCCAACCGGAAGTCGGTTATGGTTATGGTGGGGGGGGCATAAACGCCGAGGCCGGCACGCTGCGAGTGTTCAACAACTTGGTGGTGGCAAACAACGCGGCCAGCGGAAACTTCGGCGGCGGGGCTTGGCTCAAGCCCGGGGAGCGGTTGGAGTTGGTCAGCAACACGGTCACCGGCAATGCGGGCGGCGCGGGTGGCGGGGTGGCCATCGCCCTTGGGGGAGTTTCGGAGGTCGCCCTGGTTCACAACAACATCATTTGGGGTAACGCCGCGACCGGCGACGGGGCGGATGTGCATTTGGGAGGGACCGGGCAGCATCGGGAGTGTCGCTTCAACCTGGTGCACGGGATCTACGGGACGTGGGAGGTGCTTGGCGGCAATCTGGACATCGATCCGCGATTCTTCGATCCGGTCGCGGGGGATTACCATTTGCGGTTCGGGTCACCCGGCATCGATGCCGGCTTCAATGAGGCGCCGGGATTGCCGGCGACAGATTTGGATGGGTTGGCGCGTACCGCCAATGGCCTGGTGGATTTGGGGTGCTACGAATTCTCGGACACCGAGAAGCATCCGGCGGATACCGACGGGAATTGGACAATCAGCGAGGTTGAGTACAGCGCTTACGCGGCGGCGTGGCGGAACCGCCAGCCGTGGAGCTCCGGGCCGAATCCGATTCCGGCAGACTACGTGACTCGGGCAGGCTATCTGATGGAAACTGGGAGCGGCGCATACCGCCATGACGGCAGCTCCCGGCCGACGTGCTGGAAGCCGGTTTTGCCATGAGTCCTGACGTTCCAAGCCAGGTGGCGGGAGTGCCACCCGCGGTGGAGCGCGTGAGAACAGCCGGGATTCTCCGGATCACGCTCGCGATCGGGTGGGTGTTGATGGGCCCAAGGATCGTCGCGGTGGCGGATGAGGTTGGCGCGACTTTGGTGCGCGCGATCACCAACGATTTCACCGAGCTACCGCTGATTACCCTCGAGTTTTCGAGTCCTTCGAATCTGGCTTGTTTCAGCCTCGAAGAAAAGCTGCCGCCGTTGTTGAGCGCCACGCAGGTGAGCGACGGAGGGGTGTTCGCGCCGGCGGACAACATGGTGCGCTGGGGGCCGTTCATCGACGCTAGTTCGGTGACGGTAAGTTATCGGGTCGGCGGCCCGCCGGGCGCGCACCTGGTTTCCGGCCGGGCGTGGGTCGATGGACAGTCGATGCTGCCCGTACCGGACGCGGTCGTGTCGGTCGAAGTCCCGACGAGCTCTCTGCCCTCGCCGCCGGTGCAGGTCGCGATGCCACGGTTTACGCCGGCCAGCGGCAGTGTGGTGCCGGCGGATGTCATCCTCGTTTGTGACACACCGGGCGCGACCATTCGCTACACGTTGGACGGGGCAGTGCCGGATCTCGGATCTGCCGTTTACTCGACGGCGGTGCCGGTTCGTGGCGCGACAGTCTTGCGCGCGCGGGGTTTTAAGGAGGGCTGGACGCCCAGCGCGGCCAGTGTGGCGTATTACGCTGCCGCACCGTTCTCACCCGAGCTTCGCTGGTCGCGGAGCGTCGATGTGGAGCAACCGCAGACTCCGGGGGTGACGCTGGAATTCGAGTCGAGGAGCGACGCGGTGTGTCTGGCGGTGGAGGAGGTCTTGCCGCTGGGGGTGATGCCATTGGGCGTGAGTTCTGAGGGGGTGTTCGACCCGGAGGACAGGATCCTGCGTTGGGGGCCGTTTTTGGGCACGAACCGGTTGGCGTTAAGCTACTACGCGGTGGGAGTGCCGGGGATCTATCCGCTGCAAGCGCGTTCGAGTGTGAATGGTGAGGAGTATGGAGAGACCTTCGGCACGAACCTCACCATCGAAGCGGGGTCGGGAGCGTTCCCCTTGATTCTTGTGAATGGCCGATATGCGAGAGAGCATTGGCTGGACATTAGCCGGCCTGCCGAAGCCACGATGCTGATGCCGCCGGTTGCCGAATCGCGGCTGATCCTCTATTCGCTGGACGGGAACGAGCCTTACCTGGACTACGTTGTGCCGGTGGCCATCTCGGAATCCTGCGTCATTCGGGCGGCGGTTTACGACGGGGACTACCAACTGGTTTCCATGGCGGATCCCGTAACGGTTCACCGGGTTCCCTTGCATCCGTTGACGACCTACGTGGCCGGCGGGGGCGCCGTGTTAGCCGCACCGGATCCGGGGCCGTATGCGCACCAGACGGTGGTGACCCTGACGGCTACCAGCCAGCCGGCATGGACCTTTATGCGCTGGGAGGGCGATGTGACGGGGACCAACGCTGCCAACAGCGTCCTCATGGACGGCCCGAAGCGGGTCACCGCGGTATTCGGCACCCCGGTGGGCACGGCGGCTATACCGTCGAGTGGTGGTTACGTCGTGCGCAGTCCGGCGGAAGACCTGAACCCCTTTGGCGGCACGGTCCGCCTCTCGGCGGTGCCGCAAGGGAACTACTACTTCGGGCAGTGGCAGAACGCGGCGGCGGGCGTGACGAATACGCCCGTGGAATTCGTCGTCACCAACGCCTCTCCGAGCGTGGCGGCGCGCTTCTATCCGCTGAGTGGGAACCATCGGTCGCTGGCGGTGATCGTGGACGGCGAAGGGCGAGTCAGCCGGACGCCGTACCAGAACTACTACGTCGAGGGGACCGCCGTCGAGCTTACGGCCGAGGCGGAGCCGGGCATTCCATTCCTCGGCTGGAGCGGCGATGCGAGCGGGACGAACGCCTCCTTGAGCGTAACCCTGGACACGAGCAAAGTGATCACCGCGCACTTCGGATCGGGGCAACCTTCGTTCAACCAGCCGCCGAGCGTGGCGATCGAACTACCGGCCGAGGGAGCGCAGTTCATCGCACCCGCGAACGTTTCGATCGATGCCGTTGCTACCGATCCCGAAGGAAGCAGGGTGCAGGTGGCGTTCCGGGCTGGCGCACTGCTCCTGGCGGTGCGGACTGAGGCTCCGTATAGCTACACCTGGATCGACGCGCCGGTTGGGACGCACAACCTGACAGTGGTGGCGACGGATGACCGTGGCGCTTCGGCGACGTCTTTGCCGGTAACGATCAGGGTGGCGTTACCGCCGCCCGGACCGCCGGTTTTCTCGTTGAGTAGCCCGCAGTATTCCGTGGCGGAGAACGGTGGATCGGTCACGGTCACGGTGTTGAAGAGTCTCAACAGCCTTGCCGGCGCGGTCAATTACACGACGGCCAATGGCTCTGCCACGGCGCTGAGCGGAACGTGGGGTGATTACCACGCCCTGAGTGGTTCCCTCGAGTTTGCGAACGAGGAAACGAGCCGGACGGTGACGATACCGATCGTGGATGATTACTCGTACGAGGGCGACCAGCAGTTCAGCTTTTTGTTGAGCGTGGCGGGTGGCGACGCGAGTCTGGGCTTTCCCAGCACGGCGACGGTGACGATCCGGGAGGACGATGTTCCGACGGGTTTGGGATCGTATCTGGGGAGTGTATTTCCCGGGGCGGTGCCGGCGCACGAGGGGCGGTTGCGGGTGAGTTTGGAGCCGGAGGGGGTGGGGGGAGGGTGGCGGTTGGGATGGGAGCGTGGGTGGCGTGGGAGTGGGGAGACGGTGGTGGGATTGGCGACGGGGAACTACGAAGTGGAGTTCAAGCCGGTGGGGGGTTATGCGGTGCCTGGGCGGGAGACGAACGCGGTGGTGACGGGAGGGTTGAGGTGGGTGACGAATGAGTATTCGGTGAGCGGGGAGGCGCGGTATGGGGCGTTGCGGGTGAGGATCGAGCCTGGGGACATAGGGGGGCAGTGGCAGTTGGAGGGGCAGGGGGAGTGGCAGGAGGGAGGGGCGGTGATGGAGGGGGTGGCGGAGGGGCAGCAAGTGGTGCGGTTTCGGGGTTTGGCGGGGTGGATGACGCCGTCGGCGCGGGTGGTGGGGGTGGGGGGTGGGCAGGAGAACGAGGTGGTGGG
>JAHDYP010000029.1 GCA_023383055.1 Verrucomicrobiota bacterium
GCAACGCTTCGAACGAGCCGGGCTCCAGGTCCACGATATCCGCCGGGTCCAGTTCACCATCGCCCGACTCGAACAGCATTACGCCGAGCTCCGGCTGAAACATCCGCGCGCCTATGACCGCAACGCGCGGTATCTGGCCGGCCAGACGGGCATCGCGGTCGTTCTCTCCGGCATTCACGCCATCGCCAAAGCCCGGTCGTTGACCGGCCCCACCGAACCGGCTTCCGCCCCGCCGGGAACGATTCGCGGCGACTACAGTTCAGACACTATCGCGATCGCCGACGCTCAGGATCGCGGCCTGCATAACCTGATCCATGCGGCCGATTCGCCCGAAGCCGCCGCGCGCGAAATCGCCCTCTGGTTTGAACCCGAGCCGAACCGCCGGAGCGCCTGATCCCGGTGGCGCGGCCTTCAACTCCGGGCGGCACTGGCGAGGCCGATGCCCATTAAAACCACGAACCCGCCCACGGCCTGTAAGGCGCTCAGCGATTCACCCAATAACCCCCAGGCCAGCAGCGCCGCAACCACCGGCTGGGCGAGGAGACTGACCGAGGAAAACGAGGCGGCAAGATGCCGAAAAGCGAACGCAATGAGCCCCTGCCCCACAATCTGGCTCACGAATGCCAGGCCCGCCAGCACCACCCAGCCCAGAACCGTCCGAGGCACCAGAACTTCCCCGCTGAACAGCGCCAGCACCCCGAGAACCGGACAGGCACTGAGACTCGACCAGATCATCACCACGAGGGTCGAGTGACGTCGCCGGGCGTGCTTAACGCTCAACAGGTAGGCCGCGTAAAAAAAAGCGGTGGCCAGACCCAGCAGATCACCCAGAACCTGGCCACGCGCCAGAACCGCGCTGCTGCCGACCACCAGGAGTGCGCCGGTCGAGGCCAGCAGCAGTCCAACCACGAAAGCGGGGCGAATCTGTTCCAGAAAAAGGACCCGCGCGACAATCGTCACCAGGATGGGCGCGAAGTTGGCAAATAACGTCGCGTTCGCCACCGAGGTCAGCTGGATCGACCAGTGCCAAAGCGCGAGGTCGCCGGCGAAGAACAGTCCCGGCAGAACCAGCCAAAGCATATCGCGAGCACTGCCCGGAAGCACCGCCGATAGCCGCTGGCTGCCCGGCTCCGGCTGGCCGGGCGCATGGGCGATTGGAGCCGGCTCGCGGGCCGGGAACGTGGCCTGCCAGGCGGCAAAGACCGGCAAGGCCAGCAAAAGCCGGTAGAAAGCCGTGGCGCTGGGACCCACTTCACTCCACCGAACAAAGATCGGAGCGAACGCAATGCCCACCGCGCCGGCGATGAGGCAGGCGAAAGCGACGCGAAAGGAGATCTCAGTCCGCACAAAGGTCATGTAAAGTCCCGGAGGCTGGCGCCTAAACTGTTTGAAACGGCGGGACGTTCTGGGTTAATAGCGATATGCGACTCTACTTCATGCGGCATGCCGACGCGCTGGCCGGCGCCGACGACGCGGCGCGCCCGCTCTCGCCCCGCGGATGGAAGCAAGCCCGGCGAATGGGGCGATTCCTCGAGGAAGCCGGCGTGGTCTTTGACGCGGCCTATTCCAGCCCCCTGGTGCGGGCCTGCGAAACTGCCGAAGCGGTGCTCAACTGCTGCGGCGCGGTCGCGCCCAGACAGTTCAAGAGGATCGACGCCCTCGCCAACGAAACCACGCAGAAACGTTTTGAAGCCTGGTTGCGCGCCCTGCCGGGGGCGGAGCATCTGCTGCTCGTGGGCCACGAACCGACCCTGGCCGAACGCGTCAGGGCCCTGCTGAGACTGGAAAACGAGGGGTCGCTCAGCCTGCCCAAAGGCGCGGTCGTCTGCCTCGAGAGCGAAGACCTCCGATCGGCCACCCTGAAATACTTCGTGACCCCCAAGCTGCTCGGAGCCTAGCCCGCACCCCATCGCGAGCTCGCAGTCCTTGGCCAACAGAAGGGACAATGGCGCCGCCGTTCGTGCCCGAACACGTTCCAACAGTCCGCGGAGGTCCAGATCCAGGATCAGTTGCAGACCCGCCAGCAGGGTGATGGCGTAAATGATCCAGAGAAACGACGACTCGCTGATGGTCCGATTCAGCCGGACACCCAGCCAGACCCCGAGCGGAATCAACGGCAGAAACAGCAGGCTCAGCTCGAACGTCTGCCGGTTGATGATCGAGCTGCCAACAAAAAACGGCATCTTGATCCAATTCACCCAGGTGAAGGTCAGGACCATGGTCCCAACGAAAATCTCCTTGGGCAAACGCTGGGGCACCAGAAACATCGTAACCACCGGACCCGCGCCATGGGCGAAGGTCGAGGTGATGCCCGCCGCAATGCCAAAGGGAATCCCAATGGCGTGGTTGGGAGCGAAGGTGCCCTCGGCCCTCAGGATGAAGTCCCTGGCCAACTGAAAGCAGACGAAAACGATGGCCAGGATGCCGATGGCAACATTCAGTTGCCGCGGGGAGAACTGGCCAATGAGCTGAACCCCCACCAGGACCCCCGCGATGACGCCCGGCAACAGGTACTTGAGGTTCCGGGCATCCCATTTCCGCCAATACGGATACAGCGAGAAGGCGTCCCCGGCGCAGAGCATCGGCAGCAGGATCCCGATGGCGTCGCGAGGACCAAACGCCAGCACGCAAAGCGGGGTGCTCAATAAACCCAGGGCCCCGCCGAACCCAGCCTTGGATATGCCGATGAAGAGGGCGGCCAGAACGGACACCACCCAGGCCGTCCAGTCGGCGTTCTGGAGAAACTGCACGGCGAGGGTCTAGCCCGAACGGCCGGCGCTGGGAAGGAGATTATGGATGTTGACTTGCGTCGGCGGAGGCAGCCCTTAAGATCCGCGACAGAATGACACGCCGGTCGACAACCGCGGGTGGGGGCCAGTCATGATTCGATCCTCGGTCTTCACCACCCAGGGACGTCTGCACACGAAGGACATCCAGGTTTTTCTGATGCCAACGTTGCTGGCCGACACCAATCTTTTCTTGTGGGTCGACCTCGAGGATCCGTCGCCGGAAGAGACCAAGGCCGTGCTCGAGGATGTCTTTCACTTTCATCCGTTGTCGATCGAAGACTGCGTGATGGCCACGCCTTCGCCGAAAGTGGAGGAGTATTCGCCGAAGGATGAGGATCAGTTTGCGCCCTATCTCTTCATGGTGATCCATGCGGTGGACTACAGCCGCACCGACGGGGTGTTTGCGACCAGCGAGCTGAACTTCTTCCTGGGACGCAATTTCCTGGTGACCTATCACGAGAAACCGTTGAAGAGCGTGCAGTTGACGGCTGATCGGTGCCTGCGGAGCAACGTCCACATCGCGCGCGCGCCCGACCGGGTCGCCCACACGTTGTTGGACTCGATCGTCGATAATTACAAGCCGGCGCTGGAGGAGTTGTCCCTGGAGATCGCCGAGATCGAGCACATGGCGTTGGAACAGCCCACCCGCGAGACCCTGAAGAAGATCATGGGCGTCAAGAAGGAAGTGCTGCATCTGCGGCAGATCATCGGCCTCCAGCGGGAGGTGCTGGCGCGGTTCGCGCGGGGCGAGTTCAAGCTCATCCGGGCCCATCTGATGCCCTATTACCGGGATGTCTACGACGGCTTGTTTCACATTGGCGAACTGGCGCAGAACTACACGGATTCGCTGACGGGGATCCTGCAGGTTTACCTGAACATGTCCTCGAACCAAACCGGCGAAGTGGTCAAGCTGCTCACGATGATCACCGTGATCACCACGCCGGTGATGATCGTGGGAACCTGGTACGGGATGAATTTCGACTCCATGCCCGAGGTGCATTGGGTATGGGGCTATGGCCTGGCCTTCGGCCTGACGATCGTGGCAACGGCGCTCACCGTCTGGTATTTCCGGCGCAAGAAATGGCTTTAGCCCGCACATGGCCGCCGCAAAATCAGGTTTTCTCGACAAGGTCCTCGGCCGCATCGGCCGGCTCGACCCCGAAGGGCTCCAGACCGTCGTGCAACGTCTGGCCCGCGAGCGGGTCTTCCTGGAAACGCTCTTCAACACCATCGAAGACGGGGTCCTGGTGACGGACGAACAGGGCCGGATCCTCTATTTCAACTCGGCCGTCACGCGGTTGATCGGGCTCCAGCCCAACCAGGCCGAAGGCCAAAACGTGGTTCGCTACCTGCCCCAACTGGAGTGGCCCGCGCTGGTGGCCTTCGATCAGGCCGGGGGCGATCGGGTCCTGCGCCAGGAATTCGACGTCAGCTATCCCCGACCCCGCTTCATCCGACTCTATGCCGCCCCCTTGGACGGGGAGGCCACCGGCAGCTCCGGCGTGGCGCTGATCCTCCACGACGCAACCGAGGCGCGGCAGCAAACCTTCCAAGCCATCGAAAGCGAGCGGATTCAAGCCTTGACGTTGCTGGCCGCGAGCGTGGCCCACGAAATCGGGAACCCGCTCAACGCGCTCCATATTCACCTGCAGCTCATGGATCGGGAATTGCGCAAACTCGCGCGGCTCGAATCGGAGTTGAACGGTCTGAAGCCGGGCCGCTCCGCGCTGGCAAAGTCGGGCCTCAGCGCGCTGGCCCGCGACCTGGGCGGGCACACGGACCGACTGCGGAAGTACCTGGATGTGGCGAAGGGCGAGATTGGACGTTTGGACTATATTGTGACGCAGTTCCTGCAGGCGATCCGCCCCTCGCCGCCGCAGAAGAAGGCCGTCTCCTTGAACCAGGTGGTGGAGCAGACCCTCGATTTGCTGCGGCCGGAGATCGAGAATCGGGGACAGGCGATCGAGAAACGGCTGGAAACGGGCCTGCCCCGGGTGCCGCTCGACGCGGTGCAGATCCAGCAGGCGCTGGTGAACCTCATCAAGAACGCAATGCAGGCGATGACCCGCGGGGGAACCCTTGGCATCCAAACCGGAACGACCGCGCGCGGGGTCTGGGTGAGCGTCTCGGACACGGGACACGGCATCTCCGCCGATCAGTTGAACCGCATTTTCGAACCGTTCTTCACCACCAAGAAAAAGGGATCCGGCCTGGGGCTGATGATCGTGCAGCGGATCGTCCGCGAGCACGGAGGGCTGATCAAGCTCGAAAGCCACGCGGAACGGGGAACCACTTTCCGAATCTGGCTGCCGCTCGAAGAACGGCAGCCCCGGTTGTTGGAGGCGCGTTTGCATGACTAAACCGACCGTGCTGATTGTCGACGACGAGAAGCCCAGCCGCGACGGCCTCCGCGCCGCGCTCGAGGATCGCTATGACGTCTACGTGGCCGAGGATGCCGGCGCCGCAATGGCACTGCTCGAACGCGAGCCTTTCGACGTCTTGCTGACCGACTTCCGCCTGCCCAAGGAGGACGGCATGCGCCTGATCGGCCGGGCCAAGAGCCTCCCCCGCCCCCCCGTCTGCATCCTCATGACCGCCTACGGCTCCGAGGAGCTGGCCGTGGAAGCGATGAAACGCGGGGCGGACGATTACATCGCCAAAGGCCGGCTCCAGATCGAGGAACTCGAACTGCGGATCGCCCGGGCCTTGCGCAACCAGAACCTCGAGGCCGAAAACGAATCGCTGCGACAGCAGCTCGATCGTAAATTCGGACTCGAAAACATGGTGGGCGAATCGGCCGCCATGGATGAGGTGTTCGATCTCATCCGCCAGGCCGCGCCCTCGCGCGCCACGATCCTGATCCAGGGCGAAAGCGGCACCGGCAAGGAGCTGGTCGCCCGCGCCGTCCATCAATTAAGCCCGCGGGCACGACAACCCATGGTGACGGTGCATTGCGCGGGGTTGCCCCGGGAGTTGATCGAAAGCGAATTGTTCGGACACGAAAAGGGAGCGTTCACCGGCGCCCACGAACGCCGGGTCGGACGGGTGGAACAGGCCCAGGGCGGCACCCTCTTTTTGGATGAAATCGGCGAGATCGACGCGGGGATTCAGATCAAGCTCTTGCGGTTCCTCGGCGAACGCACCTTCGAGCGAGTGGGTTCGAACAAGACCCTCACGGCCGATGTCCGCCTGATCGCCGCCACCAACAAGAATCTCGAGCAACTGGTGAAGACCGGTTCCTTTCGCGAGGACCTCTACTTCCGGCTGCAGGTGGTCCCGATCCAGCTGCCGCCCTTGCGGGAGCGGCCCGGCGACATTCTGCTGCTGGCGCGGCATTTTCTGCGCGAATTCGCCCAGGAAAACGAAAAAACGATCAACGGCTTTTCGCCGGAGGCTTTGGAAGCTCTCACCGCCCACCCGTGGCCGGGCAACGTGCGCGAGCTCCGCACCGCCGTCGAACACGCCGTCGTGCTCTGTCGCGGATCCAATATCGCCTTGCGGGATCTGCCGCAGGCCGTGCGCGGCAGCCCCGGCCTCGGAGGCGGCGCCGGGCCCGGGCCGTTGCTGGCGCAGGGGAACCTGACGGTGCGGGAAGCGGAGAAACAACTGATCGTGCGGGCGCTCAAGGAGTGCAATAACAATCGGACTCTGGCCGCGAAACGGATCGGCATGAGCCGTCGCACGCTCCACCGCAAATTGCTTGCTTATCGGCTGGAGGATGTCTAATCAAAGAGCCGCGGGCCACCGGAGGTAAAAAGATCGCATGAGATTACAGGAGTGGATTCATCGAATGGAGGTCGGCGCCGGCACGCGCTATGTGCGGCTGGCGGTCGTGGTTTTCGGTTTCCTGGCCCTCGCCCTCCTCTACAATCTCTTCGAATATCGGAACCTGGCCAATCCCGAGGCCATGGACGCGGCGCAAGTTGCGCGCAATGTGTCTCGGGGAGAGGGGTTCACCACCCGGTTCGTGCGACCCTTGAGCCTGCACCTGGTCGAAGCCCACCAGCAATCCCGCGGCCGCCGCACCAACGATTTCGGGATGCTGAACCAAGGCCATCCGGACCTGGCCAATCCTCCGCTCTACCCGCTGTTGCTGGCCGGCGCCATGAAAGTGTTGCCGTTCGAATACGAGATCCCCCGGGGTAGACAGTACCGGCATTATCAACCCGATCTGCTGATCGCCCTCATCAACCAGGCCCTCTTCCTCGGACTCGCCTTTCTCACCTACCGGCTCGCCGCGCGGCTGTTCGATCCCACCGTCGCCTGGGGCTCGGTCATTGCCCTGGTCGGTTCGGAGTTGCTCTGGCGCTTCAGCATCTCGGGACTCTCCACGATGCTCTTGTTGAATATCGTCGTGCTCCTGACGATCTGCCTGGCCGCCATCGAGCGCCGGGCCCGGGAAAATGTCGAGCCGCGCAGCCGTCTGATCCTGCTCGGGCTCGCGGCAGGGCTGCTGGTCGGACTGGGGGCGCTCACGCGTTATTCCTTCGGCTGGCTGATCCTGCCGGTGGGGTTGTTCCTGGCCACCTGCGTGCCCCGGGGCCGGCTGGTGCTGCCGCTGGCGGCGGTGCTGGCGTTTCTGGTGCTGCTGACTCCCTGGCTGGCGCGCAACCACGCGTTGAGCGGAACGCTGTTTGGCACGGCCGGCTATGCCTGCATGGAGGATATCTACCCGCTGAAGAGCGATGAAATCGAGCGCGCGCTCGAGACCCCCGCCACCGAAACGGACCTGGCCAACGCCACGCTCCGCAAGCTGATCGTCAACGCGACGCCGATCCTCCAAGTTGAGGTCGTCACCCTGGGCGGCAGCTGGCTGGCCGCCTTTTTCCTTGTCAGTTTATTGGTGCCGTTTGTCGATCCCGGCCGCAACCGACTGCGCTGGTTTGTGGTCTCCGCGCTGCTGCTCTGGGTGGTGGTGCAGGCCCTGGGCAAGACCCGGCTTTCCACCGAGGACCCGGTCCATGGCGAGAACCTGATCGTTTTGCTGGCGCCGCTCGTTTTTATCTTCGGAATCGCCCTGTTCACCACCCTCTTGGATCAGTTGCCACTCACCTTCTTCCGGGCGCGCGAGGCGGTGACCGCCGGGTTTCTGCTGCTCCTCTGCCTGCCGTTGATCCTGTCGCTCTTGCCGCCGCGACGGATCACCCACGCCTTTCCGCCCTATCATCCGCTCTACCTGCAAACCATGTGCGGCTGGATGGAACCGGACGAGTTGATGATGGGCGATCTGCCCTGGGCAATCGCCTGGTACGGAGATCGGCAAGCCATCTGGCTCACCCAACGACTGGCCGATCCCCGGCACCAAAACGATCTCTACGCCGTTCACGACCTGCACAAGCCGGTTCGGGCGCTGTATCTCAGCCATCGAACCCTCGACCAGCCGATGTTCACCGCGTTTTACGACAACCAGGAACGCGGGAGCTGGGGGCATTTCGCTTCGGGATTGCTCCACGCAAACCGGCGAATCCAACAAACCATTCGCCAGTACCCCTCGGAGCGCGACATCCCGGAGGCGGTGCACCGCAATGTCACCACCTTCTGGCACAAAAGCTTCGAGGACCTGGTGCCCGACCGCTTTTTCCTGCAGCAATGCCCCCTCTCGTATATCGAGACGGGGCAACTGTTTCTCACGGATCGAAACCGTTGGTCAGTACCCAAACCGTAACCCGGCTCCCCAACCGATCGTCCAGCCGCGCGAGGCATGGAACATTACCTGATCCTTGGCCTGATTGCGGTCGCCCTGACGCTGTTCGCACTGGAAATGGCGCGTCCGGACGTCGTGGCCATTGGCGTCATGCTGGTGCTGCTCCTCTCCGGCACGGTCAATCTCCAGGAAGGCTTCTCCGGATTCAGCAGCCCGGCCGTGATCACGGTCGTCGCCATGTTCATTCTCAGTTCGGGATTGGTGCGCACCGGCGTGGCCGATTACCTGGCCGGTTCCATCATCCGGCTGGGAGGGGGGCACCCGGTGTTGCTGACCCTCGTGGTGATGATCACGGTCGGTTTGATGTCCGCGTTCATGAACAACATCGGCGCCGTGGCCATTCTGTTGCCAACCATGTTCGTCATCGCGCAGAAGTCCAATTACCCGGTCACCAAGCTGTTGATCCCCCTCTCGTTCGGCTCTTTGCTCGGCGGGTTGATGACCTTGATCGGAACCCCACCCAATCTCCTCTGCTCGATGGCCCTCGAGGAGGCCGGCTTCCGAGGCTTCCGGATGTTCGACTTCTTACCCACCGGCGCGGCGGTGATGATCACGGGCGCACTCTATATGGCGCTGGCCGGACGGTTCCTGATCCCGGCACGTCCAGAATCCCCCAGCCTGACCCAGCAATACCACCTCGAAGGTTATCTCACCGAGGTGCTCGTCCCCGAAAAAAGCCCCTTGATCGGCAAGTCCCTCGCGCAATCCGATTCGCTCAAGGAAATGGAATTGACCGTGCTCCGCCTCCGGCGCGCCCGCGAACCCCAAAAAAGCTTCGTGCCCTCCCCCACCACGGTGCTCGAGGAGGGCGACCGCCTCGTGGTCGAGGGCAACATCGAACCCCTGCTCAAGCGCAAGGATGCCGGCCCGCTGAGGATTTACGCCGAAACGAAGTTCGACGACGCCTCGCTGACCGGCGAAGGAGTGCAACTCGCCGAGGTGGCGGTCGCCCCCAACGCCACCCTTCTCGGCAACTCGATCAATCAGGGGCATCTCCGCCGCCGCTACAATGTGCTGGTGCTGGCCTTGCGCCGACGCGGCCGTTCCATCCGCCAACGGTTCACCTCCGTCCCCCTGGCGGTCGGCGACGTGCTCCTGGTCCAGGGATCTCCCGAGGCGGTGGGCGAGATGGCGCGCAGTCACGATTTCCTGGTGGCGAAACGTCTCGAACACGCCACCCGAGACGCCCGCCGCGCGCCGCTGACGCTGGCGATCATGGCGCTGGCGGTCGCCAGCGCGGCGACCGGCCTGGTGCACATCTCGGTGGCGGGCTGGCTGGGGGTGCTGCTGATGGCGGTCACCGGTTGCGTGCGGGTCCAGGACATGTACCACCAGGTCGAATGGCGCGTCGTCTTTCTCATCGCCTGCATGATGCCGCTCGGCATCGCCATGAACGATCAGCATACCGGCACCGCCCGCTGGCTGGCGGAGCAGGTCACCCGGTGGACCGGCGATTACGGGCCACTGGTGGTTCTGGCCAGCCTGTTTCTCTTCACCACCCTGGTCACCGAGGTCATGTCCAACGCCGCCGCCGCGGTGCTCCTGGCCCCGATCGGGGTGGCCATCGCCGTCGGCCTCGGCCTCGAGCCCTATCCCTTCCTCATGGCCATTGCCATCGGCGCGTCCACCACTTTCCTGACCCCCATCGGCCACCAGGCCAACGTGCTCGTTTATGGCGTGGGCAACTACCGGTTCGCCGACTTCCCGCGGGTCGGGCTGTTGCTGAATCTCCTGGTCTTCGGGGTTACCATGGTGGTGGTGCCCATCGTCTGGCCATTCACCCCGCTCGCGGTTCCCTGAAGCCCACTGCCGTCGGACAAACCGCGCAATCCGACGGCTTCATGCCCTTGGAAAACCGGTCGGTCAAACACCTTTACCCATGAAAAATCCGAGCTAGGATCCGGCATGACCTTACCCCGGGTGATTCGGCGAATTCTCTGGATCGTAGGAGGACTGGCATTGCTGGCGATCCTGCTGGCAGGCGGACTGTGGTGGTATTTCCATCCCGCGGTCCAGCGCACCGACGGCATCGTCTACGGGCAACGGGGCGCGCGACCGCTCGTCCTGGACTGGCTTCGCCCGCGGCAACCCAATGGCGCGGGGGTGCTGGTGCTGGTCAGCGGCAGTTGGAAATCCGGAACGGCGGGCAGCTTCCAGCCCTGGATGGCCGCCTCCCTCCTGCGCCGCGGCTACACGGTGTTCGCCATCTACCATGTGTCGCAACCCGAAGCCACCGTCATGGAGATCGTCGACGACATGCACCGCGCCGTGCGGTTCGTCCGTCATCAAGCCCGCGCCTATGGCGTCAACCCCGCCCAACTCGGCGTCACCGGCGGCAGCGCCGGCGGACATCTCAGCCTGATGCTGGCCACCCGCGGAGGACCGGGGCCAACCGACGCCGCCGACCCCGTGGACCGCGAAAGCAGCGCGGTCCAGGCCGTGGCCATCTTCTTTCCCGTCACCGATCTGTTGAACCTCGGCAAATCGACTGAGAACCTGGGCGACGGCGGTCCGCCCAAGAGCTATCGCCGCTCTTTCGGGCCGGAAGCGGCCACCAACCTGGCGGTGTGGAAAACAATCGGACGCGACACTTCACCCATCTACCATGTCGGAACCCATCTGCCGCCGGTCCTGATCGTGCACGGAGACGCGGATACGCTCACCCCGCTGGAACAATCCGAATGGTTTCAGGCCAAGGCGCTCGAAGCCGGACGCCCCATCGAATTGATCGTTCACCGCGGCGGCCGGCACGGCTGGCTGACCATGGTGTTTGATATTCGGCGGTTTGCCGACTGGTTTGACCGCCACCTGCGGCAGCAGGGGTCCGCGGGTTGACGGTGGCGGGCGACAGCCGCAACGGTCTGCCCTTTGCCGTTCCCGGAGGAAAACCGCGCCGCACGGAACGATGACATCGCGAACCGATCGTTCCGGAACGGCGCGGTTGAGCTTCGAACTGTCCCGTTGGTCTATCAAGGACTCCGCAAGCGCCAAAACCTCTGCTGGCCGCTTGGGGTGACCCGGTAGGGACTCGTCGCGTCAGGAACCACCTCCCAATCGGCGAGATCATCCGTTGCTTCCACGCTCGCGGTGCCTTCCCACGAGATGACGATTTCGCCACCGTCGATCTCGATAGCAGCGATGATTTCCGTTACCGGCGGCTGGCCGGCCAGGTAATGCGTCAGAATCCGGGCGGGCGAGAGAGCCCTGCTGTAAACGGCGGCTTCATCGATGACACCTTCGAAGAAGTAATTCCCGGTCGGACTCTCGGTTGCCCCGGCGCCAAAGCGCAGGACATTCGCATCGTTGGGAACGTAGACGGACTGATTGGCACCGGCCTCCTGGCCATTCACGAAGAACCGTTTGGTGGTGCCGTCATAAGTCCCGGCCAGGTGGACCCACGCGTCGTTCTGGACCGGGACATTGCCCAGCCCATCCCAGCCCGCGCCCGTGCCGCTCCAGAACTGCCAGTTGTTGTTTGGATCCGCGTAGAAGATGAAGCCTTCCTGCGGCGGATCCCCCCGCGAGGTCATCGGGGAGCGATGGCCGGTTCCGCCGGTCACCTTGGCCCAGCACTCGAAGGTGAACTGAGGCGGGTTGAGGGCGGCGGCCCAGGGAACCTCCACAAAAGCGGCGGCGGCCTGGGTGAAGCTGGCGGCGGTGTTGTCGTCGCCGGCGAGGGCACCGGTTGCGCCGAGAATGACTCCGGCGCCATACGTGCCAGGGTGGTTCCCCATGGCGTCGGCAGCGGTCGTGCCCTCAGTTTCGCTCAAACGCCAGTAGGCAACCGGCCCATCCCGGAGGACGGTGGCGTCGTAAGTGGCTTCCGGTCCCACCACAACGATCGTCGCCCGCTGACTCTCGGTGGTTCCGGCGGCGTTGGTCACGTCCACATTATAGGCTCCCGCGGTTGCGGCATCAGCGTTCATAAGGGTGAGCGTGCCTTGGGTTTCTCCCTCGAGCGGTTGGTTGTCTTTCTTCCACTGGTAGGAGAGGGGCGTGCCGGTGCGCGCCTCCACGGTCAGGGTCACCGTCCTCCCCGCGACCACCTCGGTGGATTGCGGGTGGACGTCAATGATCGGGGCAATGGTCGGGCTGAAGGCTGCGGCCCAGTGATCCGCGATCTGCGCGGGGGTGAGGGCATTGCCGTAAACGGACACTTCATCGACTCGTCCGACGAAGAAGAAGGAACCGGTCTCATCCTCGGTTGACCCGCCGCCAATGCGGAGGAGCGGCGGCAGTTCGGCGGGGTCGATGGGTGCGTAAGTGGCAACCCGACTTTCGACCAGGGCGCCGTTCACGTAGAAGGCCACGTTCGCACCGTCGTAGCTGCCCACCAGATGTGTCCATTCCCCGTTGATGATCGGAGGGCCATCAAGGATGACCCAGGTGGCGGTGCCATCGCCAATCCGGAACTGCCACCGGTTCGCGTCGGTTGCGTAGAAGAGCCATCCTTTCCCATACGGGGGTATGGCGGTGTCGCTGAAATCGCGGAAGGTCAGCGGGGACGTAAACGCGCCGCCGCCGCCGGTGCGCATAGCCCACAACTCCACGGTAAACCGCGGGGTGGAGAGTTCGTCATTGATGAACACTTCCGCTTTCGAGGTGTCGATGCCGCGGAAGGCGACGGCGGCGTTGGCGTCGCCCAGCAGCGCGCCCGGCTGTTGATAATCGACGTCCACGAAATACTGCGAGTTGACCAGGAAATTCCGTTCGTCGATGGGTGACGGCGCCTGGTCCGCCTCATTCAAACGCCAGAATGCCAGCGGGCTGTCCGCCAGGATGCGATTGCCGTAGCTGGAGCCCGGCACCGCCGGGACGATCAGTTTGGCCGGACCCGCGGTGACGGACTCGCCCGCGTAGGTGATCTCGAGGGTGTAATCCCCGGTATCCGACGGGGCGGTGCTGGCAAGGGAAATGGCCCGGTCGTTGGCGCCGTCGATGACGGTGCCGTTTTTCCGCCAAACGAAGGTGTACCCTTCGATCTCCGGCAGGGTGACGCTCAGCGTGGCGGGGAAACCGTTCAGGACCGTCTGGTTGCTGCCCTCGTTGAACGGGGGTGCCACGATGTCCAATGCGGCTTCGGCGCTGGTTACGGCGCCGCCCTCGTTCGAAACCAGGACGCGGTAAATGCCGGCGTCCGCGACAGTCACGTTCGTCAGGGTCAAGGTCTCTTCCGTGGCATCTTCGATGATTTCCGAATCCCGGCTCCATTGGTATTGGAGAGGAAGAGTGCCCGTGGCGACCACCGTAAAAGAGACGGTGGCGTTGGGGGTGCCAATCACGACGGACTGCGGTTGGGGTTGGCCCGTGATGTCCGGCGCCACGATGGGCGGGGTGATTCCGGTCGTGGCAAAGTGGGCCGCCACCTGCGCGGAAGTGAGGGCGCGGTCATAGACGACGACCTCGTCCAGGATGGCATGGAGTTTATCGGCTTCACCCGTCATCGAGCGGCTGAGCGTCTGCATTTCAAGGTTCACCACGGCGTTCATCGATCCCCGGTGGACTCCATTCAGATAGATGAACGTCTGGGTGCCCGAGCGGACGAAGACCATGTGCGACCATTCGTTCAGGGGCGCCACTGTGCCTTCGAGGTAATGGTCGGCCACGCCATACTGGGTGACGCCACCACGGTAATCGCCATACACCGGGAATGAGTTCCACTGTTCCAGTCGGACAGAAGTGCTTGGGCCATTAAGCAGGGCCTGGGACACATTCTCCGCCGTCTTGTAAATCATGAACTCCGCCGTCCAATCGCCCGCGATTGTCTGGGTGGACCAGTTGTCGGCAAACTGGACGAGATCGTTGTTCCCGCCCGGTTCCGGTTGACCCGGGAAGATCGCGGCCTGTCCAGGGCCAAGCAGACCGGGTTGGTTGATCGTCACGCCAACGTATGTGCCATTCAGGCCGCCCGACCCGTGATCGGTCAGGATCGTCCCGGAGGTTTCGTCGAACCGATACCAGTTCCTGGGGGTATCGGCGGATACTGCTGCCTGCCACTCGCTCAGCCCGGCGTGCGCCGAGGTCACGAGCATCAAGGAAACCAGGCATTGCATGGTCTTCATCAGGATTTACTTTCTCGGATGGGCCCGCTGCCCCGGGCCCGCCCGGCGGCTCTGGCTTTACGAATGCCATCACCGCCCATGCAGTTCCGGGGACGCGAAAGCCTGACTATGGTTGTGGGGAAGTGTGTCGCATGACAGTAAACTCCCGTCACCCGGGTAAGGCAAGGGTGAAGATCTGGAAATGTCGTCGCCGGAGTGGCGGAAGGTCGCTGGTGGTTGAATTCAGTCCAGCCGGGCATTGCGGCTCCCCGGTGCGGGGTACTGCTTCGCCGCGTCGTCGAGCACCAGCACCCAATCGATCATTTCGCCCGGATCGGGCGGTGTGAACTCGCGATCGTTAGTGTTGGGGAACATGCCGATCTCGCGGGCGGTGCCGTCGCGCGGGTTGAACCACCAGGCCCGGATCCGCGGGCCCTGGATCATGTTCAGGCGCACCTTGAAAGTCCGCCCGACCGGCGCGTAAACCATCGCATACGTGCCGGCCCGATCGCGTGTCGCCACAAACCGGTAACGACCCGATCCCGGCACGCTCGTAGGCACGCGGTCGGTCACGATCACGGAATCGTCCGGAATGCGATCGAGGAACGGCCGGGATTCGATAAGCCACCGGCCCTGCTGCATCTGGCCGGCGCCGGGCTGGTCGATGGCTTCGTACCATGGCAGCAGGGGGTTGTTAACGGGCGGTTTTTGAGGCGACCACATCTGCCAGACGGAATGATGACCGTAAGTGTGGCCGAACGCGCCGGAGAACAAACCCCAGTAAAGCGGACGTCGCACATCGCCGGCGATCGAATGTCCGAACTTGTCCGCGTTGAAAGAAACCGGGTGATCCTCATACATCGGTTCGCCATCCAGCACCGGCTTGAGCGGCGTGCGGTCGTAGTCGGCCCGGGTGTTCTGGTAACCCTCGGTGAACTTCGCGTTGTGTCCGTTCTGGCGCAGGTTGAAATCCAGCCAGTCCGAGTCGTGGAAGTACTGCGCGGAACCGGCGCCGCCGGAAGGGTGGAACGTGATCAGGTTGCGGCCACCATCGCCTTTCCGCAAACCGCGCGCCATCGCGGCCACGATCTCACGCTGGGTCTCGTTCTCCACCGGCCGATCGCCGCCAGTGATCCAGATTACGCCCCGGTCGCGGTATCGACGGCCCAGCCATTCGCCATACCCCCCGGCGTTGGCCACCGTAAAAACCTCCGGTCCCACCCCCCATTTCTTGTTCCACTTGTCGCCCCACGTCGGCAACATCCCCACATACAACCCAAGGGCGTTCGCCTTCGCCACAATGTGGTCAACATGATCCCAGTAATCGTTGCCCGGTCCCTCCTTCAAGTCAGGCCGGGTCGGATCGCCGTCGATCAACGGTCGATGACCGTACGGATTCGGATCGTTCAAACCATCCAACTCCGCCAACGCCACCGCCTGGATCACGGTAAATCCTTTTCGCGCGCGATTCTCCAGATAACGATCCGCTTCCTCGCGGTTCAACCGATGAAACAACTCCCACGCCGTGTCGCCCAGCCAGAAGAATGGTTCCCCACCGCCCTTAACCAAATACCGCCGGTTCTCGCTGACACGCAACTCAGGCATCGTCGCCGCCTCAGTCAGCCCCGCCCCACTCACCAGAACCATGATCGCAGCCATCCCTTTCGTCAGAGTTCGCATGCGCGGTTTATAGCCCCCGATCGCCGGGAACAACAGCTCTTTCCCCCGGCGATCCTGGGAAAACCGGCGATTAACCCGAAGCCTCATCCGGGGGGGGCTCCGGGTGACCGCTGCTCGCGCTACTGCTGCGCCGGCTTGAGAACCAGCCGAAAAACCGTGGCGCCCAAACGCACGCACTTCTCAACCGGAATGACGCGGCTCCGTCTACCACGGCTCTTCCAAAGGAACTCACCCTTGGCGGCGGTTGCCAATCCCGCGCGGGTGATCACGAGCTCGAGGATCTCGGCGGCCAATGAACGGTCGGACACGATGGTTCCCACGCCGGAACCGAAGGCGATCCAAGAGACCTCCAGCCCCATCGGAAGCGGCTGCAGTTCCACCGCGTCGTCTTTGTCCCTGAAAGCCTGGGATAAAATGTTGTTGAGGTATTCCTCGGCGCGTCGTGTTTCAGTTGAACCCTTCAACGCCGGGTCCGGAGCTGGATGAGGAGTCTGGTCCTTCATGCGACGGATGCTAATCCATCCTGACCGCACCTGCCAACCCTATCAGGAACGTCCCGATTCCATGTCGCATATGCGACATGGAATCGGGACGTAGGGCAAAACCTCGAACCTGTCCCCAGGTCGCACCTCCGTTCACCGTGAACGGCGTCACGCTCCCCAAGAGCGTCCGCCGTAGCGAGGTCAAACGGTTGACCCGCGCGATTTCCCGACTACGCTTCCGGCATGATGAAGCTGCTGCAACTGGCGATTTGTGCCTTGGGATGGCTCGGGACCGGCGCGGTTCTCCACGCGCAACCGACCCCGTTCGTGCTCCCCTGGAACGACGCCAGCCCCGGGGTCACCGATCTGGCCGGCCGGAACCGGCCCATCGACTCCCAACGCGTCACCGTGGATGCCAGCGGCCATTTCCGCGCGAACGGGGAAAGGGTTCGATTTCTCGGCGTGAACTTCGCCGGCGATTCACCGTTCATGCCGACGAACAACGCCGACGCCGTGGCGGCGCGCCTGGCCAAGTTCGGCGTCAACAATGCCCGGTTCCATCACCTCGACGCCCCGTGGGCCAGCGGCGGCGGCATTCTTCGCTATACCTCGACCCGGAGCCGCGACTTCAACCGGGCCCAGCTGGAGCGCCTGCATTTCCTGATCGCCCGCCTCAAGGCGCACGGGATCTACGCCAACCTCAACCTCCTCGTCGGCCGCGAATACCGGTCCGACGACGGGCTCGGTCCGGAGATCACGACGATGGACTGGAAGGATCAGCACATCGTCGGCTTTTTCAATGACGCCGCGCTCGCCCTGCAGCAGGAGTACGCCACCGGCCTCCTGAAACCGGTCAATCCTTTCACCGGCTGGTCGCTGGCGCAGGATCCCGCCGTGGCGTTCGTCGAGATCATCAACGAGAACGGCGTGCTGCAGAAATGGTTTGACCTCGGCCTAGACCGGCTGCCGGCCCGCTACGCCGCCGATTTGCAGGCGCGGTGGAACGATTGGCTGGCCGCGCGCTACGCCGACGACGCGGCATTGTTGGCCGCCTGGCAGGCGGTGGACCAGCCGCTCGGTCCCAACCTGCTCCGCAACGGCGCGTTCACCAATTCCCTGACCAGCTGGACCCAGGAACGGCACGACACCGCCCAGGCCACGTTCGAGCGCACGTTCGATTTCACCGGCGGCGAGCCGTCCGCCCGGATCACCGTCACCACCCCCGGTTCCGCCAACTGGCATGTGCAGTTCAACCAAACCAATCTCCGCGTCGTCGCCGGCCGGGTTTATACCCTCACCTTCTCGGCCAAAGCGCTGGCCGGCACCCCGCTCAACGTCTCCGTCATGCAGGCGCACGACCCCTGGCAGACACTCGGTTTCTCGCGCACTTACACCCTGGACGCGGACTGGCGCCGCTTCACCAACACGCTGGTCATCACCAGCAACGACACCAATGCGCGCGTCAACTTCGGCGGGTTCGGCGACCGCCTGACCAGCGTCTGGCTGGCGGACGTGCGGTTCCAGGAGGGGGGCCGGCTCGGCACCCTGCCCGAGGGCGCGTCCGTGGCTGCTGGCACCATACCGAACGTTCAGCGTAGCGGCGATGGTTTCACCGGTACCGTCGAGGTGCGCGAGGATTGGCTGCGTTTTCTGCGCGATCTCGAACACCGCTACTACGAGCTGATGGTCGGGCATGTGCGCGAGGCGTGCGGTTACTCCGGGCTGGTTTTCGGAACGATCATGGCCAACAGCCCGGCCACGGTGCAAAACCGGCTCGACGTCATCGACGCCCACAGTTACTGGCAGCATCCCGTCTTTCCCAACCAGCCGTGGGATGCCGTGGACTGGTATCTGCCCAACGTCTCGCTGGTCAACACCCTCGGCGACGGCAATACACTCGCCGGCCTCGCCCGTCAACGCATCCAGGGCCGGCCGTTCACCGTCACCGAATACCAGCACCCGTCACCCAATGAGTTCGGCGCCGAAGGCACCTTGCTGCTTGCCGCCTACGCGGCCCTCCAGGATTGGGATGGCCTCTGGCTCTTCGATTATGGCCCCGGCAATGACAGCGTCACCATGGGACGAATCCGCGGCTTCTTCGACATCGCCCAGCACCCCGCCAAAATGGCCAACCTCGCCATCGCGGCACACCTGTTCCGCCGCGGCGATGTCGCCCCCGCCCTTCAGGAATACACGATGGCCCTGCGGCCCGACGCCGAGATCGATCTGCTGCACGACCGCGCCGGCGCCTGGAATGTCTTCAGCGGTTCGCAGCTCGGCCTGCCCCCGCGCCTGCCATTGGTCAGCCGCGTGAACGTCGATGTGGGGCCGGACGCCGTCGGTTTGCCCACGCCGCCTTCGGATCCCACCGGCAACATCATCACCGCCGACACCGGCGAATTGACGTGGAACCTCGCCACCGCCGGCAAAGGGTTTGTCACCGTCAATACCGCGCGGACCAAGGCGTTGATCGGCTTCACCGACCAGCGCGAGGTCGACCTTGGCGGCGTGCGTTTCCAGCCCGGCACGACGCAGCTCGGCTTCTCGACGCTGGCACTGACTCTCGTGCGCGGTTCCTCGTTCACGCAGGGAGGCACCGCCCTGCTGGTCGCCTCCGGCCGCTGCGAAAACTCGAACATGATCTGGAAGGACGCCAGCCACACCTCCGTCGGCAACCAATGGGGCAACGCTCCCACCCTGATCGAGACCGTCCCCTTTACCCTGACCCTGCCCGTGGCGGCGTCGCGGCTCGCCGCCTGGTCGCTCGACGAACGCGGCCAACGCAAGTCGCCGCTCAGCGTGACCGGCGACACCACCCACGCCGTCCTCAACGTGGACGGCTCCGCCGCCACCCTGTGGTATGAACTCGAGATTGCCGGCGGATTCGCCTCCTGGCAAAGCGAGCATTTCTCCGCCGCGGAACTGCTGGATCCATGGGTCAGCGGACCCCTGGCCGCCCCGGCCGGCGATGGGGTGGCGAATCTGGCCAAATACGCGTTCGCTCTGCCGCCGCATTCACCGGCGCCGACGGCAGCCCTGCCGCGGGCCTATCCCCTGGCCTTTGCGGGCGAGACTTACCTTGGGTTCGAGTATCGTTCCCGGGCGAGTGCCCCCGATCTCACCTATCAGACCCAGCGTTCAACGGACCTCTTGGAGTGGGCGAACGCCGCGTCGGACTTCGTCGAGTTCAGTGCGACCGGGACTGATCCGCGGACGCTGGTGCTGCGCAGCCGGCAGCCGCTCGCCTCGGCGTCACCACTCTTCCTGCGACTCTGGCTGGAACTCAGTGCCGGGGGCCGCTGATAGAACGTGGGGTGGGACCCGAACCGCTTCGTCTTGAACCTCGTCGCCTTGGATTCGTAGCAGAACCTCGAACCTGTCCCCATGTCGCAAGTCACAGGGCGTTCAAGTGCCGGGGGTTATGGAGTGCGGCGGCAAACGAAGTCCGACGCCGCTTTCTGGGGGTCTCCTGGTCTGGGGGTCAGTCCGATAATTGAAGAATTCTTTATCGATATGCCTGCTGGTCGAGTCGATTGCGCCAACGGTTTGCCTTTCAGGTTTGCAGTATACGCGGCGACACGTGTCAACAGTTCCGAGGCAACCGCCCAGTCGGGGTCTTCCAGATCGGTCTCGGCACGGGCCAGCCAATCGCAGGGATTTCCGGAGTCAGTCTTTCTCGGCAAGACACGCCCCTCTCCCGCAAAGCTCCCGCACGATGGATCGTGACGACGAAGCCAGGTTGTGGCCAGATGACCGGCACACATGAGATCACCCATGGCTTATCACTTTCCTGGTTGGGCGGGCGCGGTTCTGGTGCTGATTACCAGTATGGGCCCGGGCGTGACGGCGGAAAACCCGGGGCCGGCGGACGAGGCGCAGTTGCTGGCCGAGACCAACGCCCGGATCCGGCGGACGCGCACGGCGCCCCTCGAGATCGAGGTGACGGATGCCGATGGAAAACCGGCCGCCAACCGGGTGGTGCAGGTCGAGCACGTGCGACACCTGTTCTGCTTTGGCGCGGGCTTTGACGCGCGGATCATGGAGCGTCCCGACGAGACGGAGGTGGATCGGCGCCATCGGGAGCAGTTCCTGAGACTGTTCAATTGCGCGACGGTCCATTTGTATTGGGGCGGCTATGAGCGGCAGGAGGGTCAGCCCGAGGGAGCGCGTCGCGCGGAGTATGCCCGCTGGCTGAAGACCAAGGGACTGGTGCCGCGCGGGCATCCCGTATTCTGGAACCAGGACAACACTCTGCCGCGCTGGCTGCGAGAGCGAAATCCGGCCCCGGCCGAAATGCGGGAGCTGATGGACGAGCGATTGCGTGAGATGTCGGGCAGCGTGCTGCCGGAGCTGCGGGACGTGGATGTCTTCAACGAGTTGGTGCACTGGGAACGGTTCACCAACAACCCGCTGAGCCGGCTTATGGTGGAGCAAGGCAAGGTGGCCGTGGTGACGCACTATCTCCGGGAGACGCGACGGTTGAACCCGGGGGTGCAGTTGGTGATGAATGATTACGACAACACGCCGGCATTCGACCGATTGCTGCGCCAACTGCTCGAGGCCGGGGCGCCCATCGACATCATCGGCCAGCAAAGCCACATGCACGGCGGCCCGTGGAGCGTGAAGCAGACGTGGGAATGCCTGGAACGTCATGCCCGGCTGCAGCGCCCGGTGCTGTTCACCGAACTGAGCGTGCTAAGCGGCCCGGTCCGCCGCAACCTGGACTACCAGGGCCGCCAGGAAGGCTGGGAAACCGATCCCGAAAACGAGCGGCGACAGGCGGAGTATCTCGAGCAGTTCTATCGGTTGCTCTACAGCCACCCGAATTGCCTGGGCGTGGTGATCTGGAACTACACCGACCGCGGCGCCTGGCTCGGCGCGCCCGTGGGACTCCTGCGCAAGGACGGATCGCCCAAGCCGTCCTTCGAGCGTCTGGACCGGCTGATCAACCGGGAGTGGCGGACGCGGGGCAAATTCACCACGGAAGCCAGCGGTCGGGTGACGGTGCCCGGCGCGTATGAAGGTCATTACCGGATCAACACCGGCAGCGTCGAGGCAGCCGGCGACCACCGGGTGGGCCAGCCGTTGCGGCTGCGCCTGCGCCTGGAAAATGGGGCAGTCAGATAATTGAAGCATTCTCGATCTCCAAATAATGTCGGAACCTTTATCGGAAACCTCGTCGAAAACTGGCTGGTTCGATTAAGGTTGCGATTAAGGTCGCGGTGAAGGTTGCGACCAAAGGAATGCGGCGAGCTCCAATGGGGCATTTTGATGCGTTGGCCCTGCGCTGGTGACCTCGGCCTCTTGACATTGTGACATACTCGAATAATTATTCGGTTATGTCTGTTCGCGTTGACGAGCATTCTCGGTGCGCTGTGTTGGCCGAGCTCGGTCGGCGCTTGGCCGAACCGCCGCCCGGCCGCGTTCAGGTCCTCACCGGCCCGCGGCAAGTGGGCAAAACCACCCTGCTCTTGGAACTGGTTCGCCACCTGCCCAACGCAGTCTACCACGCGGTGGATACACCGGAGGCGGCCATGCCCGGTTGGTGGGAGGCGATCTGGCGGGATATTCAATCGCGGACAAGCCGCGGCCCGGTCACCGTCGTACTGGACGAGATCCAGTATCTTGGCAATTGGGAACGGCTGGTGAAAGCGAAGACGGACGAACTCCAGCGCGAGCGGCGGCCGGTCAGGCTGGTGTTGTCGGGGTCGTCCGCCTTGCTCGTGGGCAGCGGGCTGAAGGAGACCATGGCGGGTCGCTTCGAGAAACTGCGGTTGTTGCATTGGTCGGCCTCGGACCTGCGCAGTGTGTTCGACCTGGACGAGGCGGCGGCGGTGGATTGCCTGGTTCGGCGTGGAAGTTATCCGGGGGCCTTTCCATTGGGCGGCGACGCGGCGCGCTGGCGGTCCTATATGCGCGAGAGCATCATCGAACCCGCCATTGGACGGGACATTCTACTGTTGGAATCGGTGCGGAAACCGGCCTTGCTGCGGCAGCTTTTCCTGGTTGCGCTGGGGCATCCGGCGGAAATCATTTCGCTGCAAAAGCTCGCGGGCGAGTTGCACGTCGCCGGGGCACTGGAAACCGTGGCCCACTATCTGGGGGTGCTTGAACAGGCCTACCTGATCGCCGGCCTCCGGAAGTTCTCCCCTCGCATGATCCGCCGCCGCGCCGCGCCGCCGAAGCTGGTGGTGCTCAACAACGGGCTGATGGCGGCGTTGGAAGAGGTATCCGAGGCTGATCCGCGGTGGGGTTTTTGGGTGGAAAACGCGTGTCTGGCCCATGCCTGGAATCGCGGGCAGACAGTTCATTATTGGCGCGAAGAACCGCTCGAAATCGACGGCGTGTTGGCGGGCAGTTGGGGCCAATGGGCGGTCGAGATCAAGACGGGCGATTTTGCGGTGCGCGACCTCCGGGGACTGCTCGAATTCTGTCGCCGTTACCCGTCCTTCCAGCCGCTGGTGCTCTGCTCGCGCAAACGGGCGGCCGATGTCTTACCCGGCGTTCGGTTCATGGCTTGGAACGACTTTCTGCTCGGCAAACCGCTGCCGGATCAAAAAGCTGGCTAACGTTCTGACCTCACCGGCGAACCCCGAGCATTACCTTTTGACCAACTCGGGCTAAGAGCCGTTTCAGCCTTCCATTCCACCAAGCGCACCCGGTAGTAACCCGCCGCACCCGACACCGTCACCAGGGTTCGCCAGCGAACCTGTCACTCTGTTGGCACCCTAAGGTGCCGTTGCCGGTTCCGGAGCTGCGCTGCGATCCTGCTCGGACCGAAGGGCCGACGCGGCGCCCGCGCATGGCGGCGGATGGGCCAAACCGGGGATGCGGGAATGCCGAAGAGGTGCTACCATTTTGCGTTGATTGTCCAGTTAAGGGCAAGTTAGGGTCGCCAGCCATGTTTATTGAGTTCGCCAGTGCCGCTCGATTTCGTCCGCTTCGGCAGGGGATTGCGGCCATTGCTTTGGCGGTGTCGGCCGGGCTGTTCGCGGGCTGCGGCCGGGATGAAGTGACGGTTTACGAAGCGCCGAAGGATGTGCCGCCGCCGCGCGCAACCACGGGCACGGACCCGCATACGCACGCCCAAACCGATCCGCACCAGGGGATGGCCATGCCGGCCACGCTCAAGTGGGAGACCCCGGCGGGATGGCAGGCACAACCGGCCGGGGGCATGCGCCTGGCCAATTACCTGGTGCCGGCCGGCAGCCAGACGGGCCAGGTTTCCGTGGTGGTGCTGCCGCAAGTGGTCGGCCGCGACCTCGAGGTGCTCAACATCTTTCGCGAGCGGCTGCGCGTGCCACCGCTCGAGCCCGATCAACTGAACGGCTTGGCCCAGCAGATCCCGATCGGGTCGGAAGCGGGACATGTCTATGATATGTCCGGCGAGGGCGAAGGGGATGCGGCGGACCGGTTGCTGGTGGCGGTCTTGCAGGATGGTCAGGCGAGTTATTACTTCAATTTCTTTGGCCCCACGGGGCTGGTGGAGGCGGAGAAACCCAATTTCCTGGCGTTGCTGAAGTCGGTGACCCAGGCGGCGGAATCGTCTGCCGCCACGCCACCCGCGATGCCCCCTCCGGCCAGTCCCATGGCTGCGGCGAGCGCTCCGACCGACGGCCGCCCCCGATGGACCGTGCCCGAAGGATGGCGCGAAACGCCGCCGACTCAGATGTTGCTCGCCCGATTCGAGGCGGGCGATGACAACGGCAAGGCGGAGATTACGGTGAGCATGTTTCCCGGGGACGTGGGGGGGACGGTGGCGAACGTGAACCGGTGGCGGGGGCAGATCGGGCTGGCGCCCTGGAGCGAGGCGGAGGTCACCCAGGCCATGACAACGTTGGAGGTCGAAGGCGGCTCCGCCATGGTGGTGGAGATGTTCAACGACCAACCCGGGAGCGGCAAGCGCCTGGTGGGGGTGATCTGGCCGCGCGGGACCCACACCTGGTTTTACAAGATGGTGGGCGCCGACGCCGTGGTGACCCGGGAAAAAGCGGCTTTGATTCAATTCGTGCAATCTGTCCGACACTCCAATGCTTAGCAGTCTATTTCAGTTCTTCACCTCGTTGAAGTTGACCGTGGTCTGTCTGGGGCTGGCGACCCTGCTGGTCTTTGTGGGGACGATCGCGCAGGTCGAGCAAGGCCTTTACCAGGCCCAGGACCGGTATTTCCGCAGTTTCTTCGTCTATTGGTCGCCCGGCGGCGCGGACTGGGGGATTCCGGTCTTTCCGGGCGGTTACCTGATTGGGGGTTTGCTGACGCTGAACCTGATCGCCAATTACGTTCGCCGGTACAAGTTCAATCGAGCCAATCTCGGCCTGCTCACGGTGCACCTCGGCCTGGTGCTCCTGCTGATGGGACAGCTCTTCACCGATCTGCTCTCGACCGAAAGCGCCATCAACCTGCAACTGGGCGAGACCAAGAACTACTCGGAGGATTTCTTCGCCAGCGAACTGGTCGTGGCCGACACCACGGATCCCGACACCGCCCGGGTGGTCTCGATCCCTACGACGTTACTGCCGACCACGCCGACGGTGCGCCTGCCGCAAAAACCCTTCGAACTCCAAGTCCGCCAGTTCTGGCCCAACGCCGAGCTCCTGGAGAATGCGGGCGAGGGAACCGTCGCGAGCGGGGCCACCGACGGGGTGGGCCGGACGCTCTGGGTCCAAGGCCGGCCGCCGACAGTGAAGATGGACGAGCGCAACGTGCCGGCGGCCACGGTCACGCTGTCGGACGCCGGCAAACCGCTGGGGACGTGGCTGGTGTCCGGGTTGCTCCGGCCGCAGTCCTTCGCGCACGAGGGGCGGAGCTACGAGATCGCGCTGCGGCCCAAACGCCATTACACGCCGTACAGCCTGACGCTGCTGGATCTGCGACATGACGTTTATCCCGGCACGGATATCCCGAAGAACTTCTCGAGCCGGGTGCGGATCGACAATCCCTCGAGCGGCGAGAACCGCGAGGTGCTGATCTTCATGAACAACCCGCTGCGCTACCAGGGGTTGACCTATTATCAATATCAGATGGCCGCCCGCGGGCCGGTGAAGTCCTCGACCCTCCAGGTGGTGCGCAACCCCAGTTGGCTGACGCCTTACCTGGCCTGCCTCCTGGTGGGCGCCGGTCTGACCTGGCAGTTCCTCGCCCATCTCATTGGCTTCCTGAAACAGCGCTCGGCATGAAAAACTACGTTCGTTGGCTTCCCTGGCTCGTCGCCGGCCTGGCCACTCTCTGGGTGGTCAGCGGCATCCTCCCCCGCTCCAGTTCCGGCTTTGAACTGGGCGAATTCGGCCGGCTCCCGGTCGTGCTCAACGGCCGGGTTCAGCCTCTGGACTCGGTGGCGCGCAATTCCCTGCGCCAGTTGCGGAATAAACAAACCGCCCTGCGCGACAGCCGTACCCGGGTGTCCGCGATCGAGTGGCTGCTCGAGGCGTTCAATCGACCGGCGCGCGCGGACGAGCTGAAGTCGTTTCGGATCGACAATCCGGAGCTGCTCGGGCTCTTGAAGCTGCCCGAGAACGAGAAGCACTTTTCGTTCAGCGAAGTGCGACCGTCCCTGACCGAGCTCGAGCGTCAGGCCCGGCGCGTTGATGAGGTGCCGGCCCAGAACCGCACGGCCTTCGAGAAGCAGACCATGAAGCTCTACTCGTCTCTCGTCCTGTATCAACGATTGAAGAACAGCCTGAGCCCGGAGTTCTCCACCAATTTTCTGGCGGAACTGACCGATTACGAGCAATTGCTGCCGGCGGCCTCAGCCGCGGCCCAGGCCCATCAGGACGGGGGACAGTTCGACTCGGCTGCCCTGAACCGGATCATGGTTTTTGTGCGGCGCTACAGCCAAATGGCGGAGCTGTCGCATCCCTTGATGGTGCCGCCGGCCGATCCGCGGGCGCCGGACACCGACTGGCAGAGCATGGGTGCCAGCCTGGTGGCCGCGGTGGAGAAAGGATCACTGCACCCGGCGGTCAAGTGGTACGCCCAGATGGGCCGGGCCTATAACCAGGGCGATGTCAACGGCTTCAACCAGGCCCTGGGCGAATACCGGGGCTGGCTGGCGGCGCATTTCCCCCAGGCCTACTCCAAGGGACAGTGGGAATCGTTGTTCAACCGCAAAGAACCGTTCTACAAGGCCACCGCCCTTTACACCATCGCCTTCCTGCTGGTCTGTTTCAGCTGGATCCGCGAGTCCGCCGCCCTCCGGCGCTCGGCCTACGCGCTGGTGGTGGTCAGCCTGTCGATTCATACCCTGGGATTGATCTACCGCATGGCGCTCGAAGGCCGGCCCCCGGTCACGAACCTCTATTCCTCCGCCATTTTCATCGGCTGGGGCGCCGCCGTTTTTGGACTGGTGCTCGAGCGATTCTCCAAATCGAACCTGGGCGGGCTCGGACTGGCCACCGCTGCCTTCATCGGGCTGGTCACCGGCATCATCGCGCACAACCTGGCCCTGGGCGGCGACACCATGGAAATGATGCGGGCGGTGCTGGACACGAACTTCTGGCTGGCCACCCACGTGGTGACCATCACGATCGGCTATGTGGCCACGTTCGTGGCCGGGTTCCTCGGGATCGTGTTCATTGTGTTCGGCGTGTTGAACCGGGCGTTTGACCGCGCCACCGCCGTCGGCATGGAACGGCTCATGTACGGGGCCATCTGTTTTGCCACGCTCTTCAGCTTCATCGGCACCGTCCTGGGGGGCATCTGGGCCGACCAATCCTGGGGCCGGTTCTGGGGTTGGGACCCGAAGGAGAACGGGGCGCTGATCATCGTGCTCTGGAACGCCATGATTCTCCATGCCCGTTGGGGTAACATGATCCAGGAACGCGGCATGGCCGTCATGTCGGTGTTCGGAAACGTGGTGACCAGCTACTCCTGGTTCGGCGTCAACATGCTCGGCGTGGGACTGCATTCCTACGGTTTCATGGATTCCGGGTTCAAATGGCTGCTCCTTTTTGTCGTGAGCCAGGCGATCATCATGGGCCTGGCCTTTCTGCCGGCGGCGTACTGCCGCAGCCAGCTGTTTCGATCCGCCAACTCCGGGCCGCAAGGCAAGGCGGCCAAAGACGCCGCCGCGCAGCGGGCTTAGCCCGCGCATTTCAATTACTTTGACGGTTCCTCGCGCATTACTTAGCCTGTGGCCCGCTTTGGGTCAGGCACATTTATGATCGGTTTTATCATCAAGAAGATCATCGGCTCCAGGAACGACCGCGAACTGCGGCGCATGCGTCCCCTGGTGGCCCGGATCAACGAAATTGAAGCTTCCTACCAGGCGCTTTCCGAGGAGGAACTGCGCGAAAAGACCGCTGCCTGGAAGGCCCGGCTGACCGCCATCACCGACTACGAGGAGTTGAACGCCGCCCTCAAGGAGCTCATGCCCGAAGCCTTCGCGGCCGTGAAAAGCGCCTGCCGCCGGCTGGTCGGCCGCGATATCACCGTGCGGGGTCACCCGCTGCGCTGGGAGATGATCCCGTTCGACGTCCAGTTGCTCGGCGGCATGGCCCTGCACCTGGGCAAGATCGCGGAAATGGCCACCGGCGAAGGCAAGACGCTGGTCGCCACCATGCCGGTTTATCTCAATGCCCTGACCGGCCGCGGAGTGCACATCGTCACCGTCAACGATTACCTGGCGGCGCGCGACAGCGAATGGATGGGGGCGGTTTACCGGCTCCTGGGGCTGACGGTCGGTTGCATCCTGCACGATCAAACCCCCGCGGTCCGACGCCAGCAGTATGCCTGCGACATCACCTACGGCACCAATGCCGAATTCGGGTTCGATTACCTCCGCGACAACGGCATGGCCAGCACCCGGGAGGAACAGGTCCAACGGGGCCATTACTTCGCCATCGTGGACGAGGTCGACTCCATCCTCATCGACGAGGCCCGGACACCCTTGATCATCAGCGGGCCCTCGGTGGTCAGCGTCGACAATCAATACGGCAAGTTCAAAGGCCAGGTCGAAGCCCTCGTGCGCGCCCAGGAACGCCTCTGCGGCCGGTTCCTCGACGACGCCGAAGCGATTCTAAAACAGAAATCGACCCCGGCCGAGTCGGGAACGTCCGAGGCCGCGCCATCGGATCAAGATCTGGGCATACTCCTCTATCGCGTCAAGCTGGGCATGCCCAGGTCCGAACGGTTGCTGCGCCTGCTCGAGGAACCCGAGAACATCCGGCGGATGCAGAAGGCCGAGATGGAACTGCACCTCGATCAATCCAAGAAGATGCTCTACGCCGAGAAGGAGGAACTCTTCTTCGCCATCGAGGAAAAGTCGCACGATGCCGACATGACCGAGAAAGGCCGGACGTTCCTGAGTCCCCAGGATCCGGAGGCGTTCGTGCTGCCGGATCTGACGGTGATCTTCCACGAGATCGACACCGGCCCGGAGCCGGACGTGCGCAAGCGGATGGAACAGAAGGCGCGGATCCAGGCCGAGTTCGAGGCCAAGGCGCAGCAGATCCACTGCATCTCCCAGTTGCTCAAGGCCTATTGCCTTTACCAGAAAGATGTCCAATACGTCGTCCAGGACAACAAGGTCATCATCGTCGACGAAAACACCGGCCGGCTGATGACCGGCCGCCGGTGGAGCGACGGCCTGCACCAGGCCGTCGAAGCCAAGGAAGGCGTTCAGATCGAACGCGAAACGCAGACGCTGGCCACCATCACGATCCAAAACTACTTCCGGCTCTACCACAAACTGGCCGGCATGACCGGCACGGCGGAGACCGAAGCGCAGGAGTTTCTCGACATCTACAAGCTGGGCGTGCTGGTCATTCCCACCAACAAACCGGTGCGCCGCGACGATGCCAACGACTCGGTCTACAAAACCCGGCGCGAGAAATACGACGCCGTCCTCCGCGAAATCCAGGAGATCCACAGCCAGGGACGCCCGATCCTCGTCGGCACCATTTCCGTCGAGGTCAGCGAACACCTCTCGCGCATGCTCAAACGCGTCGGCATCGTCCACTCCGTCCTCAACGCCAAATACCACCAGCAGGAAGCCGAGATCATCACCCGCGCCGGCCAGCGCGGCGGGCTCACGATCGCCACCAATATGGCCGGCCGCGGCACCGACATTAAACTCGGCCCCGGCGTCCCCGAACTGGGCGGCCTCCATGTCATCGGCACGGAACGTCACGAAGCCCGCCGCATCGACCGCCAGTTGCGCGGCCGCTGCGCGCGCCAGGGCGATCCCGGTTCCTCGCATTTCTTCATTTCCCTCGAGGACGACCTGATGCGCCTGTTCGGGTCCGACCGGATCGTCAAGGTGATGGAACGCGTCGGGCTGGAAGAAGGCCAGGAACTCGAGCATCCGCTGCTCAACCGCTCGATCCAGCAGGCGCAAAAACGGGTCGAACAACACAACTTCCAGATCCGCAAACGGACCCTCGAATACGACGACGTCATGAACAAACAGCGCGAAGTCGTCTACGGCTTCCGCAACAAGATCATTCAGGGCGAGGACGTCCGCGACCGCCTCATGGACATCATGGAGGAAGTGGTGGTCCAGAAGGTGGAGGAATTGACCGGACGCGACGACGATCCGAGCGTCTGGAACCTGCGGCCCCTGGCCGATTGGGTGAATTTGACCTTTCCGCTGGGGGTGCAGGAGGCCGACCTGCTCAAGGTTGCCAGCGCGGGAACCGAGCCCCCCGTGGCCGGCTCCCTCTTTGCCGGGCTCAGCCCCGCGCAATTCGCGGTCTGCCAGCACATCGCCGACAAGGTGCGTCACGCCTACGAGCTCAAGATCAGCTTCGAACAGGCGGAATCGCTCGAGGCGGTCGAGCGCTACACGATTCTGAGCGCCATTGACCGGCTCTGGCAGGAGCATCTCTACGGCATGGACAGCCTGCGCAACAGCATCGGGCTCCGCGCCTATGGCCAGCGCGATCCGCTCATCGAATACAAAGCGGAGGCGTTCAAGGTCTTCGAGGATCTCATGGTCAACATCAAGACCGAGATCTGCCACAACATCTTCCGCAGCGCCTCCAGCCTCATGGCCTTCGAACGATTCCTCCACAATCTCCCCCAACGCACGGTCCATCAGTCCACCAGCGCCTTCGGCCAGACCGGCGCCCAACCCGGCCGCGGCCAAAGCAGCGACATGGTCAGCGAAGCCGCCGCCGCGCTCGACAAATCCAAACCGGTGCGCTCCGGTCCGAAGGTGGGCCGCAACGATCCCTGCCCCTGTGGCAGCGGCAAGAAATACAAACAGTGCTGCGGACGGTGAGGGTTGGGGCGCCGAGGGTTACGCTGGTCCCCGCGTGAATTATGCAACTTAGCAACGAAGAAATCCGCCGTTATTCGAGGCACTTGATCCTCCCGGAAGTCGGGTTGGCCGGCCAAAAGAAGATCTGTTCGACCAGCGTGCTCTGCATCGGCGCGGGCGGGCTCGGCTCCCCCATCGCCATGTATTTGGCCGCCGCGGGCATCGGCAAGATCGGCCTGGTCGACTTCGACACCGTCGATTTCTCGAATCTTCAGCGGCAGATCATCCACGGGACGGAGGATGTGGGTCGACCCAAGACGGATTCGGCCAAAGCCACCATTCACCGGATCAATCCGAACGTGGAGGTGGTGGTTCACGCGGTCCGGCTCAGCAGTGAGAATGCCCTCGAGATCATCGGCCAATACGACATCGTGGTGGACGGCACCGACAATTTTCCGACCCGCTACCTGACCAACGACGCCTGCGTGCTGCTTAAGAAGGCGAACATTTACGGCTCGATCTTCCGGTTTGAGGGCCAGGCCAGCGTGTTCGCGCCCCACCTGGGCGGCCCGTGTTATCGTTGCCTCTATCCCGAGCCGCCGCCGCCGGGCATGGTGCCGAGTTGCGCCGAGGGCGGCGTGTTGGGCGTGTTGCCGGGCATCATCGGAACAATCCAGGCCACCGAGATCCTCAAGCTGGCGTTGGGCAAAGGCAGCTCGTTGACCGGCCGGTTGTTGCTCTTCAACGCGCTCGAAATGAAATTCCGCGAGCTCAAACTGCGGCGGGATCCCGAATGCCCCTTGTGCGGCGAGCACCCGACCCTCACCCGGCTGATCGATTACGAACAGTTTTGCGGCGTCCAACCCGAGCCGGTCGCGACGGGCTCCAATCCGGACGAAGTGACCGTGCAAGAGATGAAACGGGTGTTGGACCAGCCGAGCCTGGGCATCCGGGTCATTGATGTGCGCGAGGCGGACGAATACCAGATCGCGCGGATCGACGGTGTGCCGTTGTTTCCGTTGAGCACCTTGCCGCAGCGGTTCACGGATCTGGATCCGAACACGCAGTATTACCTCCACTGCCGGAGCGGAGTGCGTTCGCTCAAGGCCCTGCATTTCCTGCGGGAGCAGGGTTTCAAATACCTCAAGAACGTCAAAGGCGGCATCCTGGCCTGGTCGGAGGAAATCGATCCCAACGTGCCGAAGTATTGACCCAACCGTCGTGGGATCGGCTCCCGCCGGGAACGCCACCGCTACGCGTCATGAAAATCGTCGAAATCGCCACTGGCACGCTGTCGATCGGCGCAGGTGCCCCCAATTGGCAGCCCACGACCAGTGGCTGTTCCGTCGCGTTGGAAGTCGAGGACTTCGACGCCGCCATCGAGCATCTGCGGGCCAGCGGCGTCCGTTTCCACAGGGACCCGTTCGAGACGCCGGTTTGCCGGATGGCGTTCGTCCTGGACCCGGACGGCAACTCCCTTGGCATCCACAAACGCAACCCCGGCCATCCACGCGATTAATGTCAATCTGTGGGACTGACCCCTCCACGGAACAATCCACGCGCTCGGGCCCAGTCCCGAGTTTTCATCCGCGAACGAGTAGTTCGATCCATGAAACCCTACGGATGTCTTGTGCGGATGATGGTTCGGAAAAAGCGGTTCGTGCCGCTTAAGGGAATGCGGTACAGCCAATTCGAGGAGACGATTTCACGGGGGACGCCTTCGATGTACTGCCAAACCACTGGCGGAGCAAGATTTGTTGTGTATTGAACGTTCCCCGGCATTTGATTCGTCGAGCCTGTGATCACCAGGTTTGTCCCGATCACGGAATACTCCGATGGCACCGGCCGGCCGACCCAGTTGTACTGAAAAGGCGAAGTAGCCCGCGTTCCCCCGGCGAGATTCGGCGAGCTCACCGTCGCGTTGTTCGTGATAAAGCCCTCCACTCTCGGCACCACTTCCATCATCAACTCCACCGCGGTGTTGGTGCCCACCGCGAGTTCACTAATCGCGCAAGTCACTTCGTTTCCCGCGTTCGTACACTCGCCCCGCGTGGCGGCGTAGGAGATGAGTTCGACGGAGTTCGGCAAATAATTCGTAACCCAAACGTTCGTGGCCAAATCCGGGCCATAGTTGACCACACGGGTGGTGTACGTGAACGGCTTGTCAAGTTCCACCGCCCCTCCATAAAGTGGACTCGCCGCGCTGCTCCGCCAGGTGATCACGATCCCCGCGTTGGCCTGGATCAGCTCGGCCCGCGAAAATTCCGAGGTGTTGCCATCCGGATCGGTCGCCGTGGCCGTGAGGTAATCTCCGGCCGTGGGCGTAAAAAGCAGGTATGCCTCGTGCGTGTTGCTCTTGAAATCGAAAACTCCCTCCTCCGCCTGGTTCAGCGGCAAACTCCCCAGGAATGACCTGCCCTCGCCATAGCCGCTTCCATCCACCGCGGACGAGGTGAAGAAATCGACGGTGACATACTTGCCAATCTCATGAACATCACCACTGCGCACGTAACCTTCCGCGTGTAAGCCCGCGAAATACGGTCCCAACTCCGGCATTGCCTGCGAATGGTTCGGGCCGCTCCGCAAGCCGCCCAATCCACTCCGCAGCGTCACTCCATCCGCGGGCAAATCACGACTCAGGTCGATGCCCAGCCCGCCGTTCCCGTAAATCGAGTTCGCCTGGATCGAGTTCCGAACACTGTTTCCCCCATACCCAGTCACCAGAACTCCAGCACCCGAGTTGTTCGCTATGACATTCCCTCCGTAGGCAACCAGCACGAAGGACGCATTCGCCTGCAAGCCGCCAACCCGATTGTCGTTGGAGGCTGCCTCAATCCGGACTCCGTCTGCTCCGTTCCCTCGAGCGGTCGTGCCGTCCGCGCCCACCCCGATCGCATTCCCCAGAATCTGGTTTCGCTGCGCCGCTCCAGACAGGATCACACCGGTGAACCCATTCCCGGATATGACATTACCCGCGTCGGCAGATGCTCCACCGATCATATTCCTCGCTCCTCCAAAGATGGCCACCCCGCTGAACGAATTCCCCAAGCTCGTCTGCCCGTCGGCCGTCAACCCGATGTAGTTTCCGGAAACCACATTGCCCACTGCCATCGCTCCGGTCACTTGCACCCCATCGTTGGCGTTCCCGGCGATCACGTTACGTTCCAGCGCGCTCGTGCCACCGACCCGGTTCCCCGGCGACCCGTTGAGATGCACTCCGTTTCGGCCATTGCCGAGATCGTTGCTGCCTGCGGCGTCCACTCCAATGTAGTTCCCTGAGACCATATTCCCGGGAATGGTCGTGATCAGGAGCGCCCATGAATGTAACGTCGCCGTGCTTGTGCGATCGATGTTTCGCACCGCCAACAGCCATTCGCCCCGAGGTGAACGGAGATCATATCGCTCGAACTGCCGTCCCACCCCGGAGTAGCGGTTTGAGTACGGTGCCGCCGCGTAACCGATGAAGCCACCTTCGTCATCCCAGATCGTGTTCAAGTATTCATTGCCAGACACTGGGCCGAACCCTCCCTCAAAGGTGTAGGCGTAGCCATCCGGCCCGATCAGGGTGAGCGCTTCGTCTTCGATCGGATCGTGCGTCAGGTGCAGCTGCACATCGAGATCGAGCACGCAGTACCAATCAGTCACATTCAGACTCGATCGCACTTCGCCGATCGTCTCAGCCCACACCGGCACCGTTTTGGGCACGTCAGTGGAAGCCAGCGTCCGAAGTTCCTCGGTGCCCACGCTCAATATCTCCACGCCGTGCCCTGCATTCCCCGAAATCACATTATGCGACCCCGTGATGACCGCCCCCACAAAGTTCTCCAAGGCGCCGCCGGTGATACTGACCCCATTGCCCGCATTTCCCAACACCGCGCCGCCGTTCCCACTCACTCCCACGTAATTCCCGATCACATCGTTCCGCCTGGCACCGCTCCCAGTGATGAATACTCCGCTCCCGCCATTGCCGGAGATAACGTTCCGATACGGTCCGGGGATAAGCGTGCCCCGCCCCCGATTTGCCCCCACCGAGTTGCTTGCCGAATCGATGATATGCACTCCGTGCCCGCCGTTCCCCAATGCGTCGGCTCCATCGGCGCTCGTCCCAATGAAACACTGTCGGATCCACGTATCCCGTGCCGGTTCGATAACCTCGATTCCGTCACCGGAAAACCGGTTGATAACCAAACCGCGAATTTCACACCCCGTCGCCTCGATGCGTATCCCATCCGCGTTCGATCCCGCCGCCAAGCCATCGATTTCCACCCTCCCCGAAGCCTGCGTCGTCCCATCAATATCCACTGATCTCGTGATCGAGGGCAGCGGGGAAGTTAACTGGATTCTTGGCGGTGTTCCCGCCACGGTGCGAATGCCAAACTCGATCCGGTCCGCCTCGGGGGAAGCATTGGCGTTCAGTATCGCCTGCCGCAAGGAGCCAATCCCCCCATTCCCCACATTGCTGACGTTGAAGGTTGCTCCTCGGCAGCCGAGCACCGACGCGCAGAACACCAAGCCAGCAAACAGGCCGCGGCCCATAAACGTGTCTTTTGTTGATTGTTACATGACCTTTTAGCAGCCATCACTCCCATAGTCAATCGGTGATATGACTCTGCTGGAAGTCGAGTGCTTCGAGGCGACTTACCAGCATCTGCGCGTCTGCAATGTACGTTTCCGCATGGATCCATTCAGGGGCGTCAACCGAAGTGAATCACCCGCGTCGAAATACCTTGTAGATGGCGGCCTGGTCGGTGGGTTTGATGATCAGCTCGTCGATGCACACGTGCGGCGGCCGCGTGGCCATCCAGACCATCGCCTCGGCCACATCTTCGGCGGTCAGCGGAACCGTTCCCCGATAAACCTGCCTGGCGCGATCGGCATCGCCTTGAAACCGCACGAGTGAGAACTCGGTTTCCGCGAGCCCGGGATCGAGCGTGCACACCCGGACCCCGGTGCCGCAGAGCTCGAGGCGCAGGGCGCGGGTGATCTGGAGTTCGCCGGCTTTGGCGGCGCAGTAGGCGGCGCCGCCTTCGTAGACCACGCGGCCGGCGATCGAGCCGATATTGAGGATGGTGCTGCCAGGATTGGCGGTGAGGAGGGGGAGGACCGCGCGAGTCATGCGGAGCACCCCGAGGACGTTCGTCTGGAGCATGAATTCCCAATCGTCGTCTTTGCCCTGGGCAACCGGGTCGAGGCCTTTCGCCCCGCCGGCATTGTTGACGAGCAGATCCAAGCGCGAGGCATGGCCGCGGACCCAGGAGGCGAAGGCCTCGACACTGTCGGTTCGGGACACGTCCAGTTCGTGAAACCGCGCTTCCGGCGAGCCGGCGGCCTGAGCTTGCTCGGCGACGGTCTGGAGCCGGTCCAGGCGCCGGGCGCCAAGCAGCAGGCGGGCGCCAAGGCGGGCGAAGGCGAGGGCGGCGGCGGCGCCGAACCCGCTCGAGGCGCCGGTGATCAGAATCCACTTGTCGTTCCAGGAAGAGCTCATGCGGGCCTTATGCCGCCGAGGACTGTTCCGCGGCAACTTCAAAATGACGAGACCGAGATCGAACGTCGACGGTATTCGAAGACTCGAGTGGGAGAGCCCGGCGGGAGCTTGAACTGCGCGATGGCCGACGGCCGCGCGCCTTTCTTAAGCCCGCATGTCACGGGTACGACGATGCAACCGGCTGCGCTTACCGCAAACATTCAAAACGTAAGGGTCAAAATCTCACCGTTTAAACTCCGCGCAGATCCATTGAATGGAAGCGGCCGAATCGAGATACTCAAGCCGGCAGATGGTCTTCCGATCCAGGACTTCGGCATAGGCATCCAAGTTCTCGAGAACCTCGCCGACTGGGAGCCAGCGTCCCGGCCGGTAGCACCAGTCCTTCTCGCAATGAATGGCGCACCCGGCGGCAGTGCCGAGCGCGGCTCCAGCGGCGACCGCACTCAGGAAGCTGCCGGCGGCAGCCGCGCCGGGTACCGTTACCACGGGCGCCGCCCCAGGCGCGGCACCCGCGGCAGGAGCTGTCGCTGCTCCGACCCCGCGGAGGATGGTTCCGACGGCGCCTGCGACAAATGTTCCGATGCCCATCACCTCTCCAGCCATCTCACTCATACAAGCCCTCCAGCAAGCCCCGTGGCTTCCGTATCCCGCCACCTGCCAGAAGTCCCGGTATTCGTTGCAGCATTCCTCGCCTCGGGTCGGCGTTAGTCCCAGAGGGTCCACGAACACCGTGGGACGATTCGCGGCGTAGGTGTAGTTGTTTCCCCGGGCAAAGGGGTCCGACCAAGGTCCCCTTGGATCTCGAGTGACAAATCTACCCGAGCGCGCCTCGTAAAGGCGGTGCCGGAACCACTGTTGACCGGTCTGCTCGTCGAAGTCGCGGCCGGCGAAGAGTCGCGGATTGCCAAACTCCTCCGAGAATCTGCGCGGGTCGGCCGGAAGATTGTCGCTCAAATCGAGCGGGGTATCCTCAAGTCCATCGCCGTTGTTATCGACCGAGGCGAGGACGACGGCCTCGCCGTGAACGGAATAGCGATAGTATTCGAGCACCCGCGCGGGGTTTGCGGCATCCAGCAGGGCCATGGTGCTGCCGAGGCGGTTGGCGAGGTGGTAGTATTCCTGGTCGGCGCTGATGTCGCGCGCGTTTAGCAGGTTTTCACCCCCCAGGAAACCATCGCCGTCGCGGTCGATGGCGGCGAGGAGATGTTCGTCGATCCGCGGGCCTTCGATGTAGATTCTTTCGAGGCGCGACGGGGCCGAGGCGAGGGTGGCGCCCGGTTCGAACAGGCGTTCGGCGACCACGCTCCAGTCGTCGTAAACGAACCGCCGCGAGTCCTGCAATATGGTGAGAGAGTCGAGGACCACGACACGCCGACCGAAAACATCATAACGATAATGCTGCATGCCGTTGACGGTCCCGGTGTCGACGTCGAACAACCGGTTGAAGCCATCCCAGCGGGCATCGGCCAGGACATCGGGATCCTCGGGTTCCCCGGTGACGGGGCGGGTGAGGATCCTGGTCATGTTCCCGGCGCGGTCGTGTTCCGGTTGGAAGACGGTGTTATCGCGGGTGATTTGGGTGTATTCGTTGGCGGGGGAGATGGCGTAAGACGAGTCGACCGTTTGGGCCGCGGCGTTAAACGGATCGCCAAACGTGGCGCTGGTCCGGTTGTAATTGGCGTCGTAAGCGAACAGGTTGTCCGGCGGAGGCGGGGCGGAGCTGGGGGAGCGGTAGGCGACGCCGGTGAGTTCGTCGCGGGTGTTGTAGGTGAAGTGGTCGAAGGCCGAGTTGTCGTGCAGGAAGCGTTCGTAAAGGACGTTGTCGGTGGCCGTGTAACCGCTGCCCTGGGGATCGGTATACTCGAACCCGACGAGCAGGTTTCCGCCGTTGGTGTCGCTCCGCCAGACATGCGTGGCCGGGCGGCGTTTCACGTCGTAGGTCAGGCGCAGGACGGCTCCATTGCCCAGGGTCTTGGTCTGGAGACGGCCGGGGCCGAAATAGGCGTAGCCGGCAATGGGTTGTGACGGCCGGTTGAAGTATGCGCCCGAGATCTGCCGCGCGCGGTTGAGGGCGTCGAAGCCGCGGGAGACGGCTAGATCGGTGGTGGCGCCGGCCAGGATTTCGCAACCGATCGGGTTGGCCTGGGCATCGTAGGCATGGCGTAGCTCGACCGGCTCTTCGTAGTTGCCGTTGATGGTGAGCACGTCACCGATCTGCACGAAGCTGAGTTCGCCGCTGCCATCGAGCCGGATCGATTGTGTTTCCGAGCGCAGGCGGGAGAGGTCGTCGTAGGCGCGCTCGACGAGGGTGAAATTGTTGGCGGCGTGGGTGGGTCGGTTCAACGGGTCGTAGGCGAACTGGACGCGGTTCGCGCTGCCGGGTGCCGCTGTGGTGCCGACGAGGTTGAGGTCCTGTCGGACGAGGCGGTTGGCGGGATCGAAGGTGTTGCTGAACACGACGCCGCGCTGGTCGGTAACGACGACGGGGTTGGCGTTGGGATCGAGTTGAATCTCGACCCGGTCGAACAGACCGTCGGCGCCGTTGCTGGACCCGTCGATCGGATCGTCGGAATCGGGATAAACCACGCGGACCTGGCGATCCGCGTAGTCGTAGGCATAGCGGGTGACCTGGGCCGAGTGTGCGTCGGCCAGGTCGGCCAAGGCGACGTCGGCGGTCTTGTTGCCGTTGCGGTCGTAGCCGTGTTCGGTCCGCCGCAGTTCGGCCGTGGCCGGGAGCACGGGATCGCCGTCGAACTGCCGGGTTCGGATCAGGCGGTTCTGGTCATCGTAGAGGCTGAGGACGTAGCGGCCCTCCGGGTCGGTCACGAGCCCGACATTGCCGCGGGCATCGAAGGCAAAGCGGGTGACCTGATCGAGGCTGTTGCCGTTCAGACCGCGCTGATGAAGCGCCACGCGGCGATTGAGTTCGTCGTATTCCGCGGTGGTGACATGGGTTTCAGGATCACCGGTAGCACCGGGGCCGGGCAGTTCGGTCTCTTCCCAGCTGAGGGGATTGCCGGCGGGATCGAAGATCGTTGAGGTGGTGTTGCCGAGGGGGTCGCGGGAGTCGGTCTGGCGATTGGCGGCGTCGTAACCGTAGGTGGTGAGCTGGCCGTTGGCATCCTGCTGGCCCACCCGACGGCCGCCGGCATCGCGCTCGGTGAACCACGAAGGGTTCTCCGCCGAGGAAGGATCGACCAGGTCGCTTTCGGCCGTCGTGAGATCGCCATCGGCCACGATGCGGAATGGCCGGTCGAGTTCGTCATGGCGCGCATAATCGCGCTTCAACACTTCAACCAGCAGGGTGCCGAGTTCGTCGAATCGGCCGGCGGCTTCGGTGATCCGGTTCGACGCGGCGTCGTATTCGCGGCGGGAGCCGTGGCCGTTGGCGTCGCGGGCGGCGACGAGGCGGTTTAGAAAATCGTGGGACTGGCGACGGAGGTTGCCGCGTCCGTCGGCGGAGACGTTCGGATTCCCTCGGGCATCGTAATCCTGCCGGGTCCGGGAGACGAAGGTATGGCCGGGGAGCGAGGTGGCGGCTGGGTCATCGGGATAGCCTTCCAGCAGGTCGTTGGCGGGGGAAACGCCGGTGAAGGTCTGGAAAGGCAGCTTGCGCTCGTCGAAGGTGGTGAAGCTGCGATTGCCTTCGGGTAGCCGGAGGACGATCGGTTGGTCGTTCCGGTTGTAGGCCCAGCGGGTGATGAGATCGGCGGCGGGATCGTTGCTGAGCTCACGGCGTTCGGCGAGGAGATTGCCGGCGGCATCGTGGGCGTGCGTGATGGTGATCCAGCGGTTGGGGGCGGGGATTCCGTGCAAGTCGAGATTCTCCTGTTGCATTGCCACGGCAAAGCCGGCGGCATCGTAATGGGTGAACGATCGGTAGCGCACCGTGGTGCCGTTGGGCAGGGTGACCTCGGGCTGCCGGGTTTCAGCCGGGTCGCCAAGGACATTGTAATAAATGTCCAGCACCCGGCCGAGCGGATCCTCGATTTGGGTGGGTTGCCCGAGCGCGTTGACCCGGTAACGGGTGGTCAGATTCAACTCGCCATCGGCCGAACCGGTGGCGCCGCGGATTTCCGCGGCGGGATAGCCGGGGAAGCTGCCCCGAGTGTTGATATCGCCGCCGGTGGCCGGGCCGGCGTGAAATTCCCAGCGGATGACATTCCCGTTGGGATCGGTGTGGGAAAGGGGTTGTCCCCGGCCGTTGTAGGTCCAGCTCTCGGTCACCGGCTGTGGTTCCTGGACTCCCCGGGTTATCGTGGGATGCACGGTGCGGATGCGGTTGCCGGCGGCGTCATACTGGTGCGCGGTCACGAAACTCAGGCCCGCGTCCAGGGGACTGCCACTGAACGCCCGCGGACCGGTCTCGCTCAGCCGGAGCGAGAATTCTCCGCCGTCGCCAAAAGCGCCGGGTTGATAGGTGTATTCGCGACGGAGTTGGTCGGTGCCGTCCGTGACGGTCTCATTCAGGATCTGCCGGTATTCGTTGAATTGACGTTCGCGTCGCGGCCAGTTCCGCGGGATGCCGTTGGGCTGGAAATCCAGTTGCGGGAGATCGGTGCTGGCCCACGCTTCGGTGATGACGCCGGGCACCAGGCAGTTGCAGTCGTGGAACCACCGCCGTTCGTAGAAAAGCGGCTCGTTGGGTCGCAAGGCGGGATTTCCCCGACCGGACGCGGTCCAACTGACTTCGCGGCGCTGACCGTAGGCTCCAAGTCGGCCCGGTCCGTGGATCTCGTGGTCGGTGAGGTTGCCTTCGCGGTCGGTGACACGGGTGACGACGTTTCCGGTTTCGAGGGCGGGCAGCGGAGTGGGGCCGGCCGCGGGCGCGTAGTTGAACGAAAGCGGATGGCCATTGAGATAGAGGGTGGCGACGCGCCCCAGTTCGTCGAAGTCGGCGCGCCGGATTTCGGCGCCGCGTCCGTCCACAATCCGTGTGGGGAAAGAGGGGCGGATCGGGTCGTCGTAGAAGATTTGGGTAAGGCGCGCGGCATGGATGGTGCGCTCGGGGATTTCGGTTTCGGTGATCAGTTCGCCGGGGGCCACCGTGAGTTGTTCGATGACGGGGGTGGCGATCGAGACCAGGGCGCCGGTTTCATTGTGGAGAATCTCCCAGGTCCGGTTCAACTGATCGGTGACCGAAGCGAGGCGGGAGGTGCGTTCGTCGTAGGCAAAGGTCACTTCCTGCCCCAGGTCGGTGATGACTTTGCCCAGCAACCCGCTGGGGTCATACACCAACCGGGTGGTGTTGCCGTGGGGATCGCTCATGGCGAGCGGACGGCCGGGCAATCCCTCGGGGGCGAGGTAGAATTCGATCTTCCTGCCCGAGAAATGGGTTAGCACCCAACACCGCCGCGGTTCGTCGAGCACCAGCCGGCTGAAAAAACCGTCGGGCAACTGCCAGTTCACGCCGTCCTCGGAACCGAGGTTGAAGACGCGGAGGTCGGCGGTGACGAGTTGGCCCGTCGTTTCGGAATGACGGACGATCAGGGTGTTGAAGCCGGACGAGACCCCCTGGCCGAATGGGCCGTCGTAGTCGACCAGCGTGGCATGCACCAGGTTGAAGGCGAATCCGTGCTTCGCGGTGGGAAAGGCCAGCAGGGGAAACTCCAGACGCTGTTTGCCATCGACCAATTGGATGCCTTGCAGGCTCGGGGTGTAGCTCTGGTTGAATAGACTGAGCGCCGACGACTCTTCGCACTCCGTGCAGGTGCAGATCGACGGCTCGACCGGCTGGCCGTCGATTATACTCCGATTGACCGGGACAACTTCCGCCGGGTTCGGATCCGGATCGCGGGCGACGGTATGGAGCACGGGCGGTGTGGCGATGGAGCCATCTCCCGAGCTGAAGTAGTAGGCGATCCGACCAAGATCGGGGGCTTCCCGAGTGTCGAGCATCACGGCGTAGGAACCGTCCGGTTTGGTGAGAACCTCAAATTCGTAGACATTATCCTGATTGAGATCAAAGCGCACGATGGCGTCCGATCCCAATCCCGGTGGCGCCGTTCCCGTCACCAGAAAACCACCACCTCGGTAACTTTGCGCCGGCGGCTGCGCCTGCAATTCGATCCTGACATAGCTGGCGGAGGTTTCCACCTCGACGGGCACACTGAAGCTGACCTGGCCGTCGTAGGCGATCGAGGCGCCGAGGAATGTCCAATCGATCAGGTTCGTCGAGCCGTAAGTGGTGACCACCGAACCCGGGGCCACCGCGCCGCCGATGGCGAGGCTCCCGTCGCTGAGGTTCAGTTCATACGGGACGGCGCCCGGTCCGACCACGTTGATCGGCAAAACGATGCCGGCGGACAGCGGCGGCACGCCGCCATCGGTCACGCGAATGCCGAGTTCCACCTGCCGGCCCGCGTCGGCATGCGTCGGCTGCAACGAAAGCAGACCGCTGAAGGGCTGGATTACGGCCCATGCCGGCGATTCAGGGTCCAGACTCCACGTCAGTTCAGTCGACGGGATGTCCGGATCGCTGGCCTGCAGCCAGATGTTGAGTTGCTCGTGGGGAAACAACGGCGCGATGGGACCCGGCGGCGGAAACCACGGCGCCCGGTTGATTTCCCTGACCGAAACCGTGAACTCAGCGTCGGCGCTGCCCGGTGGAACACCGTCGTCGCTGAGCCGCACCTGAAACGCGTAGGACCCCGGGCCCTGGGCCTCGGAGGGCGTCCAGGAAAGCAGACCGGTCCGCGGATCCACCGCGGCGTTCTCGGGTCCGCTCACCAGGCTCCAGGTCAGTTGTTGCCCGAGGTCGGGATCGGACCCGACCAGTTCCAGGAACCACGCGATTTCCTCGTCGATTTCCTGCGGTTCAACCGGAGCGATGACCGGTGGGGCCGCCTCCAGCGAGATGAGGCTCAGGCCGAGCAGTGCTGTCAGGGCCATCGAAGTTGGTAACGGGAGCGCGTGGCACATAGCGAGCAGGGGTAGGTTGTGGCGGCGGGGGCAGGCTGACCGCAGGCAGTCTGCGGCTGCAGGTTGGATAACCTGACCCACCATGATGCCACGATAAATATGGGATTAGGTATATGATTGCAAGGATTAATTGAAACTAACAATGAACGCAAAACCGCCCGGTCAGAAACCCAGCCCGGCTTCGCGCTTGATTGTCGCCGTAGATTCGCCTACCCAAGTCCAATGCGATTCCCGAATGACTGCCTCAGTGCCTGGAGCCGAATGGTGATTGTCGCCGGCCTGGTCGGTTCGGCCCTGGTCGCCATCGCCGCGGACAAGCAGGATGACAAGGCCAAGGACGACCCAAAGAAGATCAAACCGTATGACGAGGTGATCACCAAGGAGGCGGTCTCGCGCTCGGGTTTGTTCCGGGTCCATCAGGTCGCCGAAAAGCTCTATTTCGAGTTGCTGCCCGACGCGCTTGACCGGGAACTGTTGTGGGTGACCCAGGTCGCCGAAACCACCGCCGGCAACAGTTACGCCGGCATGCCGGTCGACAACCAGGTGGTGCGCTGGGAAAAGCGGGGCGAGCGCATCCTGCTGCGGCGGGTCGAGTACGGCATTCGGGCGGAGACGGACGACCCGATCGCGCTGGCGGTGCGGAAATCGAACCTGGCGCCGATCGTCAGGGCCTTCGAGATCCAGGCCTACGGCCGGGACCAGGCGGCGGTGATCGAGGTCACCGACCTGTTCACGAAGGACGTGGCTGAGTTCAGCGCCAAATCGGCCTTGAACGCGGGCGACCTCGACGCGGGCCGCTCGTTCATCGAGTCCTTCAAGGCTTTTCCTCAAAACGTGAACGTGTCGGTGCTCGCCACCTATGCGGCGAAGAAGGAAGGAGACGACCCGCCGCGGTCGAGCGGGATCACCGCGGTCATCCATCATAGTGTGGTCGGATTGCCCGAGAAACCGATGGCGCCCCGCCAACTCGACGAACGGCTCGGTTTCTTCAGTGTCCGATTCACCGATTACGCCCTGCAGGAGCGGCATCAGGCGGAGACGGTGCGGTTCATCACGCGCTGGCGGTTGGAGAAGAAGGATCCGGAAGTGGAGGTCAGCGAACCGGTGAAACCGATCGTGTTTTACGTCGCCCGCGAGGTGCCGGAACGGTGGAAATCCTATGTGAAACAAGGCATCGAGGACTGGCAGCCGGCCTTCGAAGCCGCCGGTTTCAAGAATGCCATCCTCGGCAAATACGCCCCCACGCCCGACGAGGATCCCGATTGGGATGCCGAGGACGCGCGCATTTCGAGCATTCGCTGGCTCCCTTCGAGCATCGAGAACGCCTTCGGCCCGCATGTCCATGATCCGCGCAGCGGCGAAATCCTCGAAGCCGACGTGCGGATGTATCACAATGTCCAGAAGCTCGCGCGCGACTGGTATTTCATCCAGGCCTCGCCCAACGACGAGCGGGCGCAACAGCTCCCCCTGCCGGATGAACTCGTGGGTGAGTTGATCCGCTTTGTGGTGGCACACGAGGTCGGGCATTCGCTCGGTTTCCCCCATAACATGAAGGCGTCGGCCTGCTACTCGATCGCGCAGTTGCGGGATCCGGAATGGACGCAGGCCAACGGGACGGCGGCCTCGATCATGGACTACGCCCGCTTCAACTATGTGGCCCAGCCGGGAGATGGCGCGGCGCTGCTGCCGAAAATCGGACCTTATGACTTCTATGCCGTGAATTGGGGTTACCGCCAGTTCGGCCAGGACGCCGACGAGAAGGCCGAACTGGTCAAGCTCCTCGAACAGCAGATCGACAACCCGATCCTGCGTTTCGGCGGGCCCAATCCCGCCATCGATTCCACCCAGCAGACCGAAGACCTGGGCGATAACGCGGTCGAGGCCACCCGCCTCGGCCTCCTCAACCTCGAACGGGTCGCCTCCTATCTCGTCGAGGCCACCAGCCGCGAGGACCAAGACTACACCCTGCTCGACAACATGTACAACCAGCTCTGGGCCCAGTGGAACCGCGAGATGGGACACGTCGTCAGCGTCGTCGGCGGCGTTCAGGAAATCAACCTGTTCTTCGGCGACGCCCATCAACGGTACTTTCCCAATCCGCCCGACTACCAGCGGGAAGCCGTGCGGTTCCTGACGGAACACGCCTTGACCACACCCAAAGCCCTGACGCCAGGGGACATCATCCTGCGATTGACCGCGGAGGGTGTGGCCGACCGCGTCCTCCAGGCTCAGGAACGGATCTACCGCGGATTGCTCGGAGACCCGCGCATTCGGCGCATGGCCGAACACGCCGAATCCGCGGCGACCGACCCCTATCGGCCCGAGGAACTGATGTCCGATCTGTGCGCGGCGGTCTTTTCCGAACTCGATGAGCCGAACCCCGAAATCGACCTGTATCGGCGCAACCTCCAGCGCTCCCTGGTCGTCCACCTGGCTGCCATTGTCAAGGAACCGCCGTCGAACTCGGATCTTCCGGCGCTGAGCCGCGCCGCGCTGCACCATATCCGCGGCAAGATCAATCGCCGCCTGACCGATGCCACCAGCGACTTGGCCAAGGCGCACCTTGACGACCTGCGGTCGCGGATCATGCTGGCGCTCGACCCGCGCGGACGGAGCGAGTGAACCCTGGCCCGCGGCTGCCAGTCCGGGAGCGTTCGGTCTATCGAGGTGGTTGCACTGGACCCGGCGGCGGCTATGTGGTGTTGTACGAGGCATGATCGCCTGGCGATTCCCCGCGGCACTCGTCCCAATCCCTCGCCCGTGCTGGCTGGGACAGCGCTCACCCGCAAGGGGACGGCTGCTGGCCCTCTGCGGGCTATGGCTTTGCGCCGCCTTCGGATCGGCGGCAACGGATCGAATCCGGACTCTCGATCGCCCGAACCTGGTGCTCCTGCTCGCGGACGACCTGGGTTACGGCGACCTGGCGTGCTACGGCAACACCCAGGCACACACCCCCAACCTTGACCGGCTCGCGCGCGAGGGTGCGCGATTCACGGACTGTTACGCCTCCTTTCCCGTCTGTTCGCCGTCGCGTGCCGGTTTCCTGACCGGTCGCAACGCGAACCGTTACGGCATCCGGGATTGGATTCCGGCCAACTCGGGAATTCATCTCCCGCGGACGGAAGTGACCCTGGCCTCCTTGCTCCGTGCCGCGGGCTACCGGACCGGCCATTTTGGGAAGTGGCACCTGAATTCGCGGACCGATGGTTCGGAGCCGACACCGCTGGATCACGGGTTCGATTACGCGTGGTACACCCAGAACAACGCCGCCCCGAGCCATCTCAACCCGACCAACTTCGTCCGCAACACGGCACCCGTGGGCCCCTTGCAGGGAGCATCCGCGCTGCTCGTGGCGGACGAGGCCATTCGCTGGCTGGATGAAACCGGCGCCGCTCCGCCTTTCCTGCTCAACGTCTGGTTTCACGAACCGCACGAACCGGTGGCCAGCACGGCCGAGTCCCTTCACTCGCACGCCGGGGTGGCCGATCCGGATCGCCGCCAATACCTCGCCAACGTCACCCAGTTGGATGCGGCAGTCGGACGCATCCTGGATGCGATCGACGCGCGCGGGCTCAAGAACCGGACCTTTGTGTTCTTCACCAGCGACAACGGACCGGAAACGTTGAACCGCTATCGCGGCGCCCAACGCAGCCACGGTTCCCCGGGATCGTTGCGAGGCATGAAACTGCACCTGACCGAAGGCGGTATCCGGGTGCCGGGCATGTTGCGCTGGCCCGGCCAGGTCCCCGCCGGCTCCACCCACTCCGAACCCGTCAGCAACCTGGATCTGCTCCCCACCGTCTGCGCCCTGGCCGGAATCCGGCCGCCAACCGATCGGGTGCTGGACGGGGTGAACCTGCTGCCGGCTCTACGTGGTCAGCCTCTGGACCGACCCGAAGGGTTCTATTGGCAGTACGACCGCGCCTTGGGCCAACCCTGGACCCATGCGCTCCGCGATGACCGCTGGAAACTGCTCGCCGACGAGGCCCTGGGAACCTTCGCGCTCTACGACCTGGCCACCGACCCCGCGGAATCGCACGACCGCGCCCAGGATCAACCGGATCGGGTCCGGATGCTCGCCCGGCAATTGCGGGAGCGCCACGCGGGGATCCATGCCCCGGCACCGCATGGCTCCGATCCGGATGGCATCGGCAAGTTCTACCTCGGACGCCAGATCGCCCAGGTGATGGGCCACGAGGGCGCCCCCTGGCTCGAGCGCGCCGAACGGGAAACGGAAGAACAACCCGATCGCCTGCTCGAACTGCTGGCGTTGCCACCGGGCGCAATGGTCGCCGATGTCGGTGCGGGTTCGGGCTACTATACCCGGCGAATCGCCCGGGCGGTGCGACCTTCAGGCAAGGTCTTCGCCGTGGACGTGCAACTGGAGATGCTTGAGATCCTGAGCGGCCAGTTGGCTTCCGACGGCATCACCAACGTGGTACCCGTGCTGGGTTCAAACACCGACCCTCGTCTGCCCGAAGCCATCCTGGATGTGATCTTGTTGGTGGATGTCTATCACGAGTTCTCGCACCCTTACGAAATGATGAGCGCCCTCTGTCGGGCCTTGAAGCCGGGCGGACGAATGGTGCTGGTCGAGTACCGCGCCGAGGATCCCTCGGTGCCCATCAAGCCATTGCATAAAATGACCCAAATCCAGGTGCGCCGGGAAATGGCACTGCATCCCCTGCTCTGGGAACGCACGGTAAGCGACCGTTTGCCATGGCAGCATTTCCTCGAGTTCCGCAAAGACACCGCCCAGCCGCCCCAAATCAATGGCCCGTAGCGCCAACTGAACCCTGCCCTACTGCATCTTGCATGGCCCGCGCTTTTCTGACAGGATGCCCCCGCGCACTCTGAAAGGCGCTATTGCTATGCCTATGAACCCATTGCTCAAACTGACCAGCGCCGACCTGAACAAGGCCGCCGCACTCCAGGCGCAAATCGAAAAACTCCAGACCCAGCTCGCCAAGTTGGTCGGAGCCGGCACCGCGCCCGCACCCGCCCTCACCAAAACCGGGCGAGGTCCCATTTCCGATGCCCGTCGCAAGCGGCTCTCCCAAATCGCCAAGAAGCGCTGGAAGCAAGTCAAGGCCGCGGGAAAGAAAGCCCTTTGAAGTCCGGTCAGCGTGCGGTGATAACCAATCCCGCACGCTCCAGCAACCATAGAATGCACCGGGATTAAGCGCCGGATAACTGGCACTGCTATTTGCTCCCACTCCGAGGTTTGCACTTGAGGGATTCTCCTCAGCCTATATAAGAGGAGTACTTATAGTCCGCGCATCGCAGGGCGCGATTGTCTCGAGTCCGGTGTTTTCATGCCCTGCGTGAGCCGGGCTCAGGGCGCGTGAATCCATGATAATCCGGGCAGGGGGAACCGCACGCGGATAGAGGTCGTTTGCCGAGTTGTTACCAGAAGTTGGTTGCCGCTTATGGAGGCTTGCCACCGCGGTGGCGCCAAGGGTGGTTTGTGCTTTGTTGGGTGCGAACGACCATTGGCGGGAGCTTGGTCGGCCGGTCCCGAATCGATGCTGTTTCAGGCATTAGATGTAGCTCCACCGGTGAACGGGGTTCCGCTTGGTCCAGTCCGGTCCTTGCCGCAGGTCACGACTCTGTCTCGATTGCCGCCAACGGTTCGATGACTGGATAGCCGTCTCCCTTTTCCCATGCCCATCCTCGATCCATTGCTGCAGCACTTCAGCAAGTACGTGCTGCTCGCCGCGGTGGCTTTCGGCGTGACTTACTTGCTCACCCCGATCGTACGGGCCTGGGCCAACCGGATCGACATGGTCGATCGGCCCAGCGAACGGCGGGTGCATCGTCAACCCACACCCCGGGGCGGTGGCATTGCCGTGGTCCTCGGCTTTCATGCCGCCTGCCTGCTCGCGTTGCTCCTGCCCCTCACCCGCGGGCATTACGATGGGTCGTGGTGGGTCGGGTTTACGCTGGCATCGACGGTCATGGTGCTTCTCGGGCTGATCGACGACTGGCGCCGGGTCCGGCCCTGGCCGAAACTGGCTGGGCAAATCCTGGCCTCGAGCATTCTCTGGTGGTACGGCACCCGGTTCGGATCGTTGCTCGGCTTCGATCTGCCGATCGCGCTGGATTACGTCGTCACGGTCTTCTGGCTGGTGGCCATTACCAACGCCTTCAATTTGATTGATGGCATGGATGGTCTCGCCTCCGGCCTCGCCATCATCTCCGCGCTCGGCCTCGTCGGCGTCAGCTTGTTCCGGCGGATGCCGACAGAGGCCCTCCCGCTGGTGGCGTTGATCGGGGCTTGCCTGGCCTTTCTCCGATACAACTTCCACCCAGCCAGCATCTTCCTTGGAGACACCGGCAGCATGTTCCTCGGGTTCACCCTGGGCGCGGTGGCGTTGAACAGCAGTGTCAAAGGGGCCTTGGTTGTCTCGCTGGCCGTTCCCGTCCTGGCCGCCGGGGTGCCGGCGCTCGATACCATGCTCGCCTTGTGGCGCCGCAGCGCTCGCATGCTTCTGCCACGTTCCGCTGGCCCGGCCGGAGATCACCGGAACGAAAACCAAAACGGAAATGGCCATGGCCGGGTCAAGGGACTCATGGAGGCCGACACCGATCATCTGCATCACCGGCTGTTGCGACGCGGTTTCACACCGGGCCGGGCCGCCCTCTGGTTGTATGCCGCGAACGCCGGGGTCATCGCGGTGGTGCTGGCATCGATGATCTTCAAAAGCCATGTGGCCGCCATCTACATGATGGCCTTTGTGGCCGGCACCTATGTCCTGGTCCGGCATGTCGCCCATGTCGAACTCTGGGATACCGGCCAGGCGCTCTTGCACGGCCTCAAACGACCCTCCCGCAGAGTCGCCGCGGTGTTGGTTTACCCGGTTTGGGACGCCGGCTGCCTGGCGCTGGCCACCGCCGCGGTCGTGCTCTTGACCGGCGTCGGCTCCCATCCAAACCTCTGGGAAGCCTGGATTCGACAGTTGCCGTTCTGGCTCGGCCCCACGTTTGTGCTGCTTTGCCTGGTCAAAACCTACGCGCGAGTCTGGTCGCGGGCGCGGATGTCAGATTACCTGATCCTGGTGCTGGCCCTGACCGGTGGAACGGTGGCTACGGTCGGATTGTTGGACTTCTACGAGCCCGGTCGATGGGCCTTGCACGGGTTGCAGGCCGCCGTGTTCGCGTCGGTCGGCAACGTCACCGTTCTCGGCAGCCGGAGCGGCTATCGCATGTTGCAGGAAATGAGCGGCTGGCTGGCACGAAAACAGGCCACCGACACCCCCCCGGAGCGGCTCTTGTTGTTCGGCGCGGGTGGCCGTTGCCAGATCTACTTGCGCGAGCGGCTCTACCGCGGCATGCCGGAGCTCACCTCACGCCATGTCGTTGGTCTCGTGGATGACGACCCCAACCTGCGCCGCCGTTGGGTGGCGGGGTATCAGGTGCTCGGTAACCTGATCGAGTTGCCCCGCCTGATCCGCGACCACCAAATCCATCGCGTGGTCATCACCGCCAGTGTCCCCAACCCCACCCACTCCGCTGTCCTCGCGGCAACCAAACGCGCCGGCATCGCCCTCTCCGAGTGGTTCCAGGGCGAACTCGAGGTCCATGATGCGGTGAAACCAGAAGACGAGCGTGCGGCGGTCCGAAAACCCGACGGCGAGATGCCGGAACGCTGGAACGGCGCAACCAGGCGAGAGCGCGACACCGCGGCCGTAGACGCGCCCCCGACCGCCACCGCGGAGGTTGCCGCCGACCTCCGCTTGCCCTGAAATCCCCTGTTGGCTCAATCTCAAGCTCATCTCGGCGGCGGCCGGAACGGCCGTAAAAAAGGCCGCACTCTCATGCCCCAACCAAACCCATCCATCTTGCTCGGCACTCTGGCGCTCGCCGCTGCCACCGCTCTCGGCCAGGAAGCCATCCGCTCCTCCCTGGCCGGTGAAGCGGCCGCCGAAGCGCGCCGGCGCGCAAACCAGACAACCGGTTACTACAACTTGAACCTCGGCCCAACCTACTGGCGCTTCGCCGCCGGGCTCGGCCTCGAATACAACAGCAACGTCCAATACCGGACCGACGATCCCGAGGACGACTTCATCCTGCGTCCGGAGCTCGACCTGGCGATTCGCTGGCCGGTCAGCGAGCTGAACACCCTGGTGCTCGATGCCGGAGTCGGTTACGCCAAGTATTTCGATAACTCCGATCTCGACCGGATCTATGTCCGGCCCGGCACGCAGCTCTCCTTCGACATCTATTCAGGCGATTTCCGAATCAACCTCCATGACCGGCTCGAGATCCGGCAGGAAACCTACCAAAACCCACTCGTCTCCGGCACCGGCGATTATCAGCGGCTCGAGAATACCGCGGGCGTGACGGTCGACTGGGATCTGAACGATCTGATCCTCACCGCCGGTTTCGATCATGAGACTTACCTGAATCTCGGCGACGACGCCTGGCCCGATGGCCGCATCGAATCCGCCTTCGCCCGCGCGGGCTGGTTCGTTTCACCCACCGTCACCGCCGGCTTCGAAGCCGGGGGCAGCCTGATTCGATACAACGACAGCCCCTATACCGATGGCGAACAATTCAGCGCCGGCGGTTTTGCCGCCGGCGAGGTCACCGAATACATCACCGCCCGCGCCGGCGTCGGCGTCACCGGAACCTATTTCAACGAAGACCGCCACGATCCCTACGGGTATCTGGGCCTCCAACATCGGGTCAATGCCGCTCTCGGTTACCGCCTCACCGGCGGACGCGAAATCAGGTCGGGCCTGCAATGGGCGCAAACAGCCGAGGTCCTGGACTCCTATTACGTAACCTGGCAACCCTATTGGGATTTTCTCCGGGACTGGTCGGTCGGTACGCCGTTCTTTTACCGGCATGTGATCGAATACGGGGGCGTGGACGACGAAACGGTTGACCAATACGGCGCCGGCGCCCGAGTCCAGCGCACGGTCACCGAACACCTGACCGCCGCCCTCGAGTATCGCTATGTCTACCGCAATTCCAATCTGCCGGACCGGGATTACGATACCCACAGCGTCATGGTGCGGTTCGGCTATCGATTCTGATCCCCCGTGTCCCACCACCGCACCCGAATGAATCCAACGAAGCCGCTATCCACATGAAATCTCTCGCTTGTTTCTTCTGCCTGCTGCCTCTCTGCCTCTCCCTCGCCCACGGTGCCGACACCGCGATGCCGGACCCGGCCGCGCTCCCGGAGCTCACCTCCGCAACCAACCGCAGCGCCAGCGCCGCCGGCTACGTCCCCGACGCCACTTATCGGCTCCGGGCCGGAGACCGGTTGAGCTTCCAGATCATCGAAGATCGGGATCCCTCGAAAAGCCTGGTGGTGACCGATTCGGGCGAGTTGGACGTGCCGTATATCGGCCGCTACCTGGCGAAGGACAAAACCTGCAAACAGCTCGTCGACGAACTGAAACCGCTCCTCGAACAGGAGTATTATTACCGGGCCACGGTCATCCTCGCACTGGACCAGGCCAGCAAAGATCTCGGATTCGTTTACGTGATCGGCCAGGTCAAGAACCAGGGTCCGGTCAGAATCACCGCCGGCGAGACGCTCACCGCCGGCAAAGCCATTCTGCAAGCCGGCGGTTTCGGCGATTTCGCCAATAAAAAATCGGTCAAAGTCGTCCGCGGCAATCCCGGCGCCGGCGGCGAAAAACAGAGCTTCGAACTCAATATGCAGGATATCCTCGAACGCGGCATGCTCGAACGCGATCTCGAGGTGCACCCGGACGATTTCGTGATCGTCCCCGCCCGCGCCGTCAACTTCTAACTCAAATACACTTCAATTCATGCGTTCCTTGAACTCCTGAAGCACGCCCCTTCTCCAATCTCATGACCCAACCCAATCCCCCCAGCAACCCGCCCGGTGACCCAACCGGCGCGCCCGAACCACGACCCGACGCGGGCCAACGCCACGGCCATAGCCATGGCCACGGCCGGCGGCATTCGCAGGCAGCCCATTTCTTCTCCCGCCTGGGCCGATACCGCAGTCTCCTGCGCCGACGCGGCTGGATCCTGGCCGTGACCACGCTGTTGGCGTTGGGCGTCCAGCTTTACCTCGATCGCACCGCGAAACCGATCTATGTCTCGTCCGGCCGCATGATCGTGGCCATCAAACTCGCCATTCCCGAAGGCGCCGTTTACACCGAGGAACTCTCCAGCTTCTATGGCACTCAAACCGAACTGATGCGCAGCGATAAGGTCCGCATGGACGCCGCCAGCCGCCTGGCCGCCGAACATCCCGAGCTCCCTCCCTGCGAAGTCAAACTCCGCGTCACCGTCTCCCCCAGAACCAGCATCTTCAACCTCGAAGCCTCGGGCGAACATCCCGAATACGTCCAATACTATCTCCAGGCTTGCATGGACAGTTACCTTGAGCTCCGGCAGCAGATGCGCGAATCCACCTCCGAAGGCACCCTGGTCGGACTCAGCCGCCAGGTCCAGGACCTCGAACGCGAACTCCGCGCTGGTGAGGAACAGATCGGCGCCTTCCTCCGCACCAACAACGTCGTCTTCATGCGCGAACAACGCAACAGCGCCGCCGCCCGCCTGACCGCCTTCGAAAACGAACACGCCAGCCTCCATTCCGAATACAAACTGCTCACCATGGTCACCTTCGAACAGGGATTGAACCGCGACGGCCAGGACCTCCTCGAAATCTCCGGCAGCACCCCCGCCGAGGGTGCCGCCGGCCAATCCGTGCTCGAAGAACGCAACCCCCAATACTATAAAGCCAAACAGGAACTGATCATCCTCCAAACCGAACTGGCCGATCTCGCCCAGGTCCTCCGTCCCCGCCATCCCAAAATCGAAAAATTGCAGTCCGACATC